>CADBPA010000065.1 GCA_902796505.1 uncultured Ruminococcus sp. | reverse complement strand
GGCCTATCTCTTCGACGACGAGAACAACATGGTGCGGATCGACATGTCGGAGTACATGGAGAAATACTCCGTCTCCAGACTGATCGGAGCGCCTCCGGGATACGTCGGATATGACGAAGGCGGTCAGCTGACCGAGGCGGTGCGCAGAAAGCCCTACGCGGTCGTGCTGTTCGACGAGATCGAGAAGGCGCACCCGGACGTGTTCAACATCCTTCTGCAGGTGCTGGACGACGGCCGCATCACCGACAGCCACGGCAGGACGGTCGATTTCAAGAACACCATCCTGATCATGACGAGCAATCTCGGCTCGGAATATATCCTCGACGGCATCCGCGGCGGCGAGATCACCGAAGAGGCGCGCGAGAAGGTGGACGCGCTGTTGAAACGCTCCTTCCGCCCGGAATTTCTCAACCGTCTTGACGAGATCCTGACCTTCCGTCCGCTGACGAAAGAGAACATCGGCCATATCGTCGATCTTGCGATCGCAGGACTTTCGGCAAGGCTTGCCGAGCGGCAGATCAAAATCGAGATCACGCCCGAAGCGAAGGATCATATCGCCGAATGCGGCTACGATCCGGTTTACGGCGCGCGCCCGCTGAAGAGATATATCTCCTCGCACGTCGAGACGCTGATCGCGCGCAAGATCATCGGCGAGGATATCGCCCCCGAATCGACCATCCGTGTGGATCTTTCGGACGGGGAACTTACGGCGACGATCCAAAACAACGCATAAGGCGCAAAAACAGAAAACAAAAAGCGAAGAGACCGCTTCCGGAAACGGAGGCGGCCTCTTTCATTATGCCATAAAATGACTATCTTTGTTTGCAAAACATAGCAAATTGCGAGAATGCGAGGAGAAAAAGCCCGGTCATCCCAAAAAGAAGATCGGGGACAAACAGGCGCGGAAGACGGCGCTTGGCGGAGGGAGAAGGGGAAGACGATCGGTTTTTCTTCATAAGGCAGACGTAATTTTCAATTGATCCATCAGGCGAAGCGGCGCGTGCGTGCGGCGTCCGCGCGGGAGATCGGCTGTCATTCCTCTTCGTTTTTCTGGTTTTCAAAGAGGAAGGAATCGACGTAACCGTCGAGGATGCGGTCGAGTTGGCGGAGGAAGAGATCGGCGTCGCAAAAGACGAATTCGAGATAGCGGTTGCCGCCTTCGAGGGGGAAGCGGTCGTAGCCTCCGCGCATCCGGACGGCTTCGTAAAAACCGCGCGGCGCAGGGGCGAAGAGAAGGACGTACTCGTTTTGCGGATCGTCGTCCGCGGGCTTGTGCAGCGGATCCCGCCCGATCGCCTGCGGCGCTTGTCCGTCCGGGCGGATCGGCAGAAGCGAGAATTTTTTTCGCAGGAAAAATCTTGTCAGCAGGACGAGGCGGTCCTCGTCGAAGACCACGCGCCAGCCCTTCACTATGCCGGGAAAGAATTTGATATGATATGTACGTTCGCCGACGGTGAAGGAGAAGTCCTCCTCCGGGTAGGGCTTGAAGCGGTAAAAGACCGAGCGGAAGAGGGAGTGCTTTTTCTGCTGCTCCACCCCTTTTGCGCGCAGGGCTTTCTTCAGCTTTGCCGCAAGGCGCAGCCGTCCGAGCAGAACCGAAAGCCAGCGGAAGGCGAGAATGACCGCGAGCAGGATCAGGAAATATTCAAAGAGCGAGAGGCCGAGTCCGCGGACGATATGAAAGGCGGAAATGAACATGGATGCGATCCAGTCGATGATCGCTACAAAGATGTTTGTCGTCATATCCGGACCTCCTTATTTTGTCAATATGCTAATAATTGTTTGCAATATTGTGTTTTTTTGCTGGAACGGAAGGATCAAAACGAGAAAAAGCGGAGAAGATACCAACGTAATATCAGAAAGAAATTGCCCGGTTCGCTTGGAACAGAGCCGGGCTGATGCGTGCTTCAGGACGGATTTTCGGAATCTTGCCCGGCGCCGTCGGATCCCGCTTCGGGCAGGGCTTTCTTTTTCCCCGCTTTCCGGATCAGCGCGACCGGATCGACCTGCGCGATCAGAACGCCGATCAGAACGACGGCGCTTCCGGCATATTCGCGCACGGACATCCGCTCGCCGAGGAAGATCGCCGCGCCGAACGCGCCGAATACCGCTTCCAGCGACATCAGGATCGAAGCAAGCGCCGGGGGCGTATCCTTCTGACCGAGCGTCTGGAAGGTATATCCGACGCCGCAGGAGATCACGCCGAGATAGAGCAGCTGCCAGACGTTATCGAGGATCAGCGAAAGCGAAAAACGTTCGCGCCCGAAAAACAGCGAGGCGATCGCCGAAAAGACAGCGACGAAGAAGAATTGCAGGCAGGAGAGCCGAACGCCCTCGCAGGTCTTGGAAAAATGCCCGATGAAGATGATGTGGATCGCAAAG
>CADBPA010000064.1 GCA_902796505.1 uncultured Ruminococcus sp. | reverse complement strand
CGCGCGGCGTTCGCGCTCTTCAAACTTTGTACACGGTTTGTTCACAGTTTCTTCATCTTTTTCGGAGAAGCTGAACAAACCCGAAGGCAATTTTTTGTCCGAGACGGAGAAAAAGCGGAAATTTGCGGAAAGCACTTGCCTTACGCCGGAAAAACTGATATAATGTAGACAGATAATATTTCGGGAGGAATCGATCATGAAAAAAAGAATCGTTTGCATTCTGTTGCTGCTGCTCTGCGGAACGCTTGCCGCGGCGCTTTGCTCCTGCGACGCCGTAAATGACGTCGTCGGGAAGGTCACCTCGCCTTACAGCTCCACGCGGACGACCGACGACGGCTATCAATACTATCTGAACGAGGACGTCGTCTGCATCCGGGGCTACACCGGCAGTGAAACGGTCCTCCGGATCCCGGAGACCATCGAATCCAGACCGGTCGTCCGCATCGAGGAAAACGCGTTCGCCGGGCAAAAGCAGATCCGGAAGGTGATCGTGCCGGAGAACGTTTGGTTCATCGCAAGCCGGGCCTTCTACGGCTGCAGTGCGCTGGAGGAGATCGAACTTCCGAAAAGTCTGCTCGTGCTCGGAGACCATGATAAAAATTATATTCCGAGCGCCTGCGGCGGAACATACGAAGACTCCAAACAATACTGGGATTCCGTGAGGGCGCGGGCGGAAAGCGAGCGCACGCCGCAGGAGCGGAAGAACACCTATCCCTCCGCAGTTTTCGACGGATGCACGTCGCTCAAAACCGTTCGGATCTCCGAGGAGAATCCGATCTATCAAATGGACGGAAATTGCATCATAGACCGGCGTGACGGCACACTTTTGTTAGCATTACGCGGCACATCTTCCCTGAAAGAAGGAATCGAGCGCATCGATGCGGGAGCATTTATCAAAGACGAAAACACCGAATTTCTGCAGATTCCGGAAGGCGTGCGGGAGATCGGAAACGGCACTTTCTCCGGGTTCTCCGGGTTGAAAGAGATCGTTCTGCCCGAGTCGCTCGAGATCATCGGCGAAGCGGCGTTTGAAGGCTGCACGTCGCTCAAAGAAGTCCTTCTGCCGGCAGGCGTCCGTGAGATCGGAGCGGCGGCATTCCGCGGATGCACCTCGCTGCAGACAATCCGCCTGCCAAGCGTGACGCCGAAAAACAATTGGAACCAATTCTCCGGCGGAATTTTTGAAGATTGCACCGCGCTCACCTCCGTGCAGATCCCGGATGGATGGGAGACGCTTCCCGCCCGGATGTTCTGCGGATGCACCGGTATCCGGGAGATCTCGATCGGAGCCGGACTCAAAACGATCCTCGCCTCCTTCGCTTACGTCGGCGGTGTAGAACAGATCACCGTCAGTCCGGAAAACCATATTTTTCAAACCGATGGAAAATCTCTGATCTTCGCAAATTCCGAAATCGTTCTCGGCGCGCCCGACGGAAGCATCCCGGACGGATTCCGCGGACATATCATTGGAGAATACGCCTTTTCCGGCTACACACTGCCCGAAGAGATCTCTATTCCGGCAAGCATTACAGAGATCCAAACGGGCGCTTTTGAGAAAACCTGCGGCGTGAAAAGGATCATCTTTGAAAATCACAAGGAATATCCGTATACCATGGGGAAATTCTATATTGACAGTTCCGCTTTCGAGGGATCGGCAGATCTCGAACAGGTAGAATTTCCGGTCACGATCCGGGAGCTGAAGATCGACAGCCTCGGTTTTGCCCGCTGTCCTTCGCTGAAATCCTTTTCGCTGCCGAATGCAACGACTACGCTCGGATCCGCAGTCCTTCTGGATTGCACCGCGCTGGAAGAACTCCGCCTCTGCTCGAATCTGACGGCGATCCCGGGCTCAATGGCCTATGGATGCACGTCGCTGGAAAGCGTTTTCTTCCCCAGAAACGGTTATTATCTCACGATCCCGAGAAACGCTTTCCGCAATTGCGCGATCCGCACGCTGAATCTGCCGGCGGAGATCATGGCGGTGGAGGCGGGGGCATTTGACGGCTGCCCGCTCGAATCCATCACGGTGGACGCGAACAACCGCTATCTTTCCGTGAAGGATAACTGCCTGATCGAAAAAGCAAGCGGAACGCTTCTGCTCGCCGCGAGAGGCGCGCGCATCCCGGACGACGGCAGCGTGAAGATCATCGGCGAAAAGGCCTTCTCCGGCTGCGATTGGCTGACCGAGATCGTGATTCCCGACTCGGTGGAAGAGATCGGTGATTTCGCTTTTTCAAAATGCTCCGGCGTGGAACGGATCAGTATCTCGCCGCGCACGCAGAAGATCAGCGGATCCTCTTTCGGGCAGGTGAAGTTTTCGCGCTTGGATTTCCGCGGAAGTTTTGACGAATGGAAGGATTATTCACAGATCGTCCGTAATGCTTACTACTACTCGAGCACGAAAGTTTATTGCGAGGAAGGCGAGATCGCCAATCCTTTCTCTCCTGCAAAATATATGTTTCTGGTCAAGGAATGACGCCCGGCGCGGCGCGTACAGGCAGGTTTTCACAAAAAAGACGGCACGGGTTTGGCGAAAAGGGCGAAAATACGGCGAGATGAAAAATTTTTCTTGCGTTTTCCGCCGGAAGATGATATAATCAGGATGATAAGATCTGGAGAAGAGCGTCATACATGACGGCATCATAAATGATGGCATCATAAAGGATGGCGCAAAAAGACGGAGCAAAAGGATCCGGCAGACGCAAGCCCGGACTCCGGAAAACCGAATACAAGGAGAAACGACGATGAAACGTACGACCGCACGCCGCATAGCCCTTCTGCTTGCGCTTCTCGCGCTGTTGCTCTGCGCCGCCTTTTGCCTCGCTTCCTGCGGACTGATCGGCGACGATACGCCCCCGGTATCCGACGGCGACGATCCGGGTACCCCCTCGCAGGGGACGGAGGACAAAACGCCGGACGATCAGCCCGATCCGCTCGCACAGAGCAAAGAGGGCGACGGAGGCTTCGGCGGAAGCGGAAATCCCACCGGCAACGGTGAGATCAATCCTTCGACCGTCACGCCGATCGATCCTTTCCGATAAAAGCACAAAGAGCGCGACCGCCCGGTCGCGCTCTTTGCATAACGGGAGAAAGAGAAGAAAAGAAAAGAAAAGAAAAAGGGCGCGGCCGGCAGGTGACCACGCTCTTTTCTT
The DNA here is from genome assembly GCA_902796505.1 of uncultured Ruminococcus sp. GTDB lineage: Bacteria > Bacillota > Clostridia > Oscillospirales > CAG-272 > UBA1740. Next base: position 2,522 of record CADBPA010000064.1, on the reverse strand, counting down.
TGGAAGTGAAAAATTATTTAACTTCAACTTCTGCGCCGGCAGCCTTGAGCTGTTCAGCGATCTTCTCTGCTTCTTCCTTCGGAAGAGCTTCCTTGATGGTCTTGGGAGCTGCTTCAACGAGGTCTTTCGCATCCTTCAAGCCGAGACCGGTGATCTCACGGGCGACCTTGATGACAGCGAGCTTGTTCGCGCCGGCTGCTTTCAGCACGACGTCAAACTCGGTCTTCTCTTCTGCTGCGGGAGCGGCTGCGCCTGCAACCGGAGCTGCTGCGACGGGAGCTGCGGATACGCCGAATTCTTCCTCAAGGGCTTTGACGAGATCGGCAAGTTCAAGAATGGTGAGACCCTTCACAAGTTCAAGGATCTGAGCGGACTTTTCGTTCATTGTAATATCCTCCAAATTTTAATTCGTTGTTTGGCAGAAAATCAAGCTTCTGCGGGAGCTTCGGCAGCGGCCTCTTCGGCGCCGCCCTCGTTTTCCTTGTCGATCTTCGCCTGAAGAACGTAAGCAAAACCATAGAGAGAAGACATCAGGCTTCCCATCATCTTCGCCACCAGCACTTCCTTCGAAGGCGTTGCGGCAAGTTCTTCGACTCCTGCTTTGTCGAGGAAAGCACCGTCTGCAAAGCCGGCCTTGATTTCAAAGGTCGCGACCTTGTCGGCGTATTCCTTGATGATCTTTGCGGGAGCGATGGGATCGTTCTGGCTGATGGCGATCGCGGTCATACCGTTGAGATGCTCTTTCATCTCAGCGAGGTTTGCGATCTCGCAAGCCTTTCCGGTCAGCGTGTTCTTCATAACGCAGTACTCAACGCCTGCTTTACGAAGAGCGGCACGGAGGGCGGTGTCATCAGCGACGGTAATGCCTTCGTACTTCACGAGCACGCCTGCTGCAGCGGACTGAAGCTTTGCGGCCAGCGAAGCTACGACTTGTTTCTTCTCTTCGAGAATCTTATTACTGGGCATTTCGTTCCACCTCCATAAAATTTCAAATGAAAAAATCCTTTCCGGCACAGACCGAGAAAGGACAAACTTCTATAAAAGCCCGTAAGAGAGGCTCTCGTTGTCTTCCTCGGCAGGAAAGCTTTCGCTTTTACCGGAACCTGCTGTCTTAGGATACGGATAGCATTATAGCAGAGTTTTCGCGGTTTGTCAAGGGGTTTTTCAAAAAAATTTCAAAAAATGCGAAAAAAAGGAAGAGCCGGGCACGGGAGCGTTCTCTTCCTTATCTTTTTCGCGCGAGGGCGCGCACGTGCGGCGCGCACACGAAGCTGCCCTCGATACCCTTTGAAATTCCGCGTGCTTTCGTGCGGCGCGCATGTGCGACGCGCACGATCAGACCTCGGAGAGGTGCTTTTCGATACGGTCGATCAGGATGCGGTAGGCGACCGGGTTTCTGCCGCCTTCGGGGATGATGACGTCGGCGTGCTTCTTGCTCGGTTCCACGAAGGCTTCGTGCATCGGCTTGACGGTCGAGAGATACTGGTTGATGACCGAATCGAGCGAACGGGCGCGCTCCTTGACGTCGCGCAGGATGCGGCGGACGATGCGGACGTCGGCGTCGGTATCCACGTAGACCTTGACGTCGAGGCGGCGGCAGAGTTCGGCGTTCTCGAAGATCAGGATGCCTTCGAGGAGGATGACCGGGTTCGGCTCGACGCGGCGCGTCCTGTCCGAGCGGTTATGGACGGTATAGTCGTAGAGCGGAGAGTCCACCGCCTGCCCGGCGCGGAGCAGATCGAGATGGCGGATCAGAAGATCGGTGTCAAAGGCGTCGGGATGGTCGTAGTTGAGCTTTGCGCGCTCCTCGTAGGTCAGCTCGTCGTGCCTCTTATAATAATCGTCGTGCCGGAGGACCGAAATGCGGTCTCCGAAGTGCGCCATAATGCGTTCCGCCAGCGTGGTTTTTCCGCTTCCGCTGCCGCCTGCGATACCGATAATCATAACATTTGTTTGCATTTTTGCCTTTTCCTCCGCTTGAACGCCCTGCTGACGATGGATTTTCCGCCGGATCAGAGATCGGCCTTTGTGATGACTTTATAGACGAGCGGCTGCTCTGCCGGCCGCTCTTTCACGTACCGGTAAGCGGCGGCGACGGCGGCTTCCGCTTCGGCGAGCGTCGCTTCCCTGTCGGTCAGGAGCGTGGCGAGCAGATCGCCTTTTTCCACCCGGTCGCCGGGTTTCTTTGCCAGCAGAATGCCGGCGGAAAAGTCGATGCCGTCCTCCTTGGTGGCGCGGCCTGCTCCGAGGGTGACTCCGGCAAGCCCGACGGCTCCGGCGTCCAGCGACAGAATATATCCGCTCTCGCGCGCGAGGACGGGGCGGGAGAATTTCGCCTTCGGGAAGTTTTCGGGGTGCTCGGCGTAGGAGATCGACAGGGGATCGCCGAAGCTCTGCGCGCCGATCCATTCGACGAATTTCGCTCTCGCCTTTCCGCTGTTCAGCGCATCTTTGACGGCGGCTTCGGCGTCCTCGCGGGAAAGTCCGAGAGAGAGATGCGCCATTGCCGAGGCGAGCGCGAT
>CADBPA010000063.1 GCA_902796505.1 uncultured Ruminococcus sp. | reverse complement strand
CGCCTTACGGCAGATTTCACTTTCGGCAACCCACAGCCTTCCGGCAACCGCCCTGCCGCGCCATCCGGCGCGCAGGGCGGTCTTTTTTTGCCAAGCGTGCCAAAATTCCCCCTCGCTCTTCTCCTTTTTTGCCATTTTTCGGAGAAAAAGCAGGAAATTACTATGAATCGGCATATTTTTTCTATTTTCAAAGGCGGATCTATTATATAATGAAGGTAGCGAATCTCCAAAAAAATTTTCAGGAGGCATATCATGTCTGAAGAAGTGAAAAGTCCTTACAGAAGAGCAAAAACCTGGCATATCGCCCTCAGCCAGATGACCGGCATCATGCAGATGGCGTTTTACGTCCTGCTCGGCTACGCCGCGTACATCGGCAACCTCGGTTTCGCCATTGCGACCGGTCTTGTCGGCGTGCTGATCACCCTGTCGCGCGTGTTTGACAGCGTGACCGATCCGCTGATCGCCCTGCTGATCGAGAAATTCAACTCGAAATTCGGCAAACTCCGCATTTTCCTCGCCCTCGGCTGGCTTCTGATGGCGATCTCGACCACCCTGATGTGCAACGTCTTTGCCGGAAAATTCTCCTTCGGCGCGGACGAAATGCTGTCGAATCCCGCCGGCGTCGCCGTGTTCATCCTCATTTACGCGTTCTATATCATCGGCTACACCTTCGCCAGCTGCACCGCGAATATGACCGGTAATATCCTGACCAACGATCCGAAACAGCGCCCCACCCTCGGCGTCTGGGCGACGATCTACTCCTATCTCTCCCCGATGATCGTCTCGATGGTCATCATCACCGTGCTTCTGCCGAAGTTCGGCATTCCGGTCGTCCTGGACAACGGAACGACCGACTACAGCTTCACCCTTCCGGTCTTTCAGTACGCCAACCTCATCGTCTGCGGCGTTTCCTTCCTTGCGCTCGTCCTGACCTGCATCGGCCTTTCGCCCTACGATAAGCCCGAAAACTTCGAGGGCATCTCGAAATCGAACAAGGTCTCCTTCCGCGATATGGTCTCCCTGCTGAAGGACAACAAGGAGCTGCGCCGCTACATCGTCGCCGCCTGCAGCGATAAGCTTGCGCAGACGGTCGGCTCGCAGTCGGTCATCAGCGTGATGCTATTCAGCATCATCCTCGGCAGTATGGTCGGCTCGACCATCGTGTCGGTCGTCGCCATGCTTCCGTCCATCGTCTTCGCTATTATCGGCGCGAAACTCGCCGGCAAGCAGGGCAACAAGCAGGTCATGGTCAAATGGTCCTGGCTCTGCATTCTCTGGAACGCGGTCTTTGCGCTGTTCATTCTCTTCGTGCCGGGCAAGGGCGCCTCGCACTTCACGGTCTGGCTCGTCCTCTTCTTCCTTCTGATGCTCGGCAACAACGCGCTGAAGATGGTCGTCAGCACCTCGACCGGCGCGATGCGCATGGACGTCGTCGATTACGAGCTCTACCGCTCCGGCAAATACCTCCCCGCGACGGTCAGCGCCGTCTACTCCTTCATCGATAAACTCATCAGCGCGCTTGCGCCGATGCTCGCAACGCTCGCGATCGGCATCGTCGGATACACCGGCTCGAAGATCCCGATGGCGTCGGACGAGCTGACCTTCGGCATCCGCGCGATCACCGCCGCGCTCTACTGCGGCCTTCCGATCCTCGGCTGGGTCTGCACGATCTTCGCCATGAAGAAGTTCTCGCTCACCAAAGAGGAGATGGAGCGCATCCAGAGCGAGATCGCCGTCAAGAAAGAAGAGGCGACCTCCTCGGAAAAAACCGCCTCATAAAAGAAAAGGAAACTCCGGGCTTCGCTTCGGGGTTTCCTTCGGAATTTTATAGAACGCCTTCAGGCGCGCAGGGACTGCTCCCGATAGGCGCGCGGCGTGAGCTGCATACGCTTCTTGAAGACCTTCGTGAAATAGTTGTTGTCAAAATACCCGACCGCCTCGGCGACCTGCGCGACGCTCATATCGGTATTTTCGAGGAAGCGGCAGGCGTTCGCCACGCGGATCTCTTCGAGAAATTCGCCCACGCTGCGGCCGATCTCGCGCTTGAAGAGATGCGAGAGATGGCTCGGGCTGATCCGGAATTGGCGGGCGAGTTCGGGCAGGGAAAGCGGCGAGCCGTAGTGCAGAAGGATATACTCGGTCACCTCTCTGAGCAGCGGCGAGCAGGGAGGGACGTGCGTGCGATAGCGGCGGATCTCCTCCGCCATCTCGATCTGAAACGCCTCGATCAGCTGCACCGATTCGGCGCCCGTGCGCGCCTCGCGCATCAGAACGGTGTATTTTGAGAGGATCGCGTCCACGATCACGATGCTCAGCCCCGACCGCACCGCCACGACGCGCACCATCGCCCGCAGAGACGCCATCGCCTCCTTGGGGTGGGAATTGAAATAACTTCGCTCGCCGGTGCCGCCGATCGTTTCCGCCAACTGCCGCAAGAGGCTTTTGAGTTCCTCCACCATCCCGTGCTCGATCTTGTCGAGCAGCTCGTTTTCGATCTCGTACTTCGCGTAGATATGCTCGTAAAGCTCGTCGCCGGACGGCTCCGGAGGCGTCATGTGCGAGGGCGAGGCGAAGCGGTTGATCTTGACGAAGGCGTACTGCGCCATCTCGTCCCCCGAATAGGCGGCGAGGCAGGCGCCGACCGTGCTGCGGATATAGAAGGGATCGAGGATCGCGCAGGCGTAGTACTGCGATTTCAGCAGCTGATAAAACTGCCCCGGCACCCGGCTTTTCCGCATCCGTTCGGCGATCTCGCGGTCGTCGATCGTCCGTTTGAGATACGGCCCGATCAGCGCCGTTCCTTCGCCCACGCGGAAAAAGAACAACCGCTCGCCGAGCGCGTTGATCAGCTCATAGTAGGTCTGCTCCTCCATCCCGGCGAGAAGCGGCGAGAGCGCGGCGCCCGAAAATTCTTCAAAGAGTCCGTTCGGATCGATCTTTTCCGAAACGGCGGCGACGTCGCCCGTCCCGTCCTTCACGTAATATACGCCGCAGGAGAGCAGGTCGTGGATCAATTTCAGTAACGTTTTCAGTTCCATAGCACCATTATACACGATATTCCCCTTTTTGTCAAATATTTTCTATCTTTGATCAATCCCACCCGACAAAATACCCTAGTTTCGGAGAAAAATCCATGAGAAATATCATCCATCTGAACCGGGGCTGGCTCTTTCGCAAGGGAGACGCCGCCCCCGAAACCGTCGATCTTCCGCACACCTGGAACGCACAGGACGGCGCGGACGGCGGCAACGATTACTACCGCGGCGTCTGCACCTATGAAAAGGCGGTCGGGAAGATCGCCTGCCGGGAGGACGAGGAGGTCTGGCTGGAAATCGGCGCGGCGTCCGCCGTCTGCACGGTCTTCTGGAACGGCAGCCTGCTCGGCGAACACAAGGGCGGCTACTCGGCGTTCCGCTTTCCCGTCACCGACCTGCTCTGCGGCGAAAATCTCCTTTCCGTTAAGGTCGATAATTCCCCGCGGCGCGACGTCTATCCCCAGCGCGCCGATTTCACCTTCTACGGCGGTCTCTACCGCGGCGTCGATCTCATCGTTCTCCCGAAGGCGCATTTTGACCTTTCCTGCCACGGCGGGAAGGGGATCGCGATCACGCCGGCCGTCAACGGTGACGTGCAGGTCGCCTGCTTCTTGCAAAACGCGGAAGGCGAGCGCGTGACCTGCGAAATTTACGACCGGGAAGGGCGCAGTGTTTCTGCCGGAAGCGCCCCGGTTTCTGACGGAAAAGCAAACTTTTCTTTGCATATTGATCGCGTTCACCTCTGGCAGGGGGTGAAAGATCCCTATCTTTACACGCTGAAAGCCACGGTCGGCGGAGACGAAATTTGCGAGCGGTTCGGCGTGCGGAGCTTCGCCGTCGATCCCGCGCGCGGCTTTCTGCTCAACGGCGAGCCCTACGACCTGATCGGCTGCGCCCGGCATCAGGACCGCGCCGGCGTCGGCTGCGCGCTGACCGGGGAGATGATGCGCGAGGATATGCGGATCCTGCGCGAGATGGGCGCGACGACCGTCCGCCTTGCCCACTATCAGCACCATCCCTATTTTTACGATCTCGCCGACGAGTGCGGCGTGGTCGTCTGGGCGGAGATCCCCTACATCAGCGAACATATGCCCGAAGCCGTCGACAACGTTCGCTCGCAGATGGAGGAACTCATCCTTCAGAATTACAATCACCCCTCGATCGCTTTCTGGGGGCTTTCCAACGAGATCACCGTCGTCGGCGGCGCAAGCGAGGACTGTATCGCTGCCCACCGCGCGCTGAACGATCTCTGCCACCGCCTCGATCCCACCCGGCTGACCGCGATGGCGAACCTCTTCCTGCTCGAGACCGACTCGCCCCTCGTCCGCGTCCCCGACGTCCGCTCCTACAACCTCTACTATGGCTGGTACGTCGGCGAGATGGAGGAGAACGACCGCTGGTTCGACCGTTTTCACGCAGAGCACCCGGATCTTGCCATCGGGCTTTCGGAATTCGGCGCGGACGCCAATCCGCAGTACCAGACCGCCTCCCCCGTCAAGGGCGATTACAGCGAGAGCTATCAGGCGCTCTATCACGAACATATGATGGCGATGCGGATGAGCCGCCCGTGGATCTATGCGATGCACGTCTGGAATCTCTTCGATTTCGCCGCCGACGGACGGGACGAGGGCGGCAAAAAGGGCGTCAATCAGAAAGGCCTCGTCAGCTTTGACCGAAAGATCAAAAAGGACGCCTTCTATCTCTACAAAGCCTATCTCTCGGAGGAAAAATTCGTCCACCTCTGCGGCAGCCGGTATATCGACCGCCCGGAGGAGGTCACCGAGATCAAGGTCTACTCGAATCTCGATCGCGTGAGTCTGTATCTCGACGGCGAGCTATTTGAGACGAAGGACGGCAGCCGCGTCTTCCGCTTCTCCGTTCCAATTTCGGGCGAGCATACCGTGCGCGCGGTGAGCGGAGAATATTCCGACGAGATCCGCATCCGCCGGGTATCGGCGCCGAATCCCGCCTACGCCTGCGAGACCAAAGCCGAGGTCGCAAACTGGTTTGACGACGCGCCGAAGATCGACGAGCGCTTCTTCTCGATCCGCGACAGAGTGAAGGACATCAAAGCCCACCCGGTCGCCGGCGCGGTCTACGGCAGGATGATGCAGGAGGCGATGAAGCGCATCGGCGACGTCGCAAAGAGCGTGCAGATCCCGAAGGAGATGCAGGAGCGTATGGACAATATGACGCTCGAAGAGAATCTTCGGATGGCAGGCCATATGGTCAAGCCGGAGATGATCCGCGCGCTGAACGAAACGCTGCAGAAAATCAAGAAATAAGGAGAGAGAAAGAGAATATGAAAAAATTTCTTTTGGGATCCTCCACGTCCGCCCATCAGGTCGAAGGGAACAATCTTTTCAGCGACTACTGGGCGATGGAGCGAATGCAATATACCGATTTCGCCGAAAAGAGCGGAGCCGCCGTCGATCATTATCACCGCTACGGCGAGGATATCGCCCTGATGAAAAAAGCCGGTCTCAACGCCTACCGCTTCTCGATCGAGTGGGCGCGCGTCGAGCCGGAGGAAGGGCGTTTTGACGAAGGCGAGATCGCCCACTACCGCGACGTTCTTCGCTGCTGTGCGGAAAACGGGATCGAGCCGGTCGTCACCCTGCATCACTTCACCAGTCCGAAATGGCTGATCGAAAAGGGGGGATGGGAGGATCCGGCGGTCGTCGGATATTTCGCGCGCTACGCGAAGAAGATCGCCGAAAGCCTCGGTGAATTTCTCGGATACGTCTGCACGATCAACGAGGCGAATATGGGCATTCAGGTCTCGGCGATCGCCGCGCGCTACCGGGCGCAGATGATGGCGAAAGCCGCCGCGGCGCAGAGCCTTGAAGGCGCGGCGCAGGTCGGAATGAACTTCAACACCATGATGGAGAATATGAAGAAAAAGGCGGAGGAAAACGCCCGCGTCTTCGGCACGCCGACGCCGCAGGTCTTCGTCAGCGCGAGAACGCCGGAGGGAGACGCGCTCGTCATGCAGGCGCACGTCGCGGCGCGGGAGGCGATCAAAGCCGTCTGTCCGCAGGCGAAGGTCGGCGTCACGCTCTCGCTGCACGATATCCAGCCGACGGCGGACGGAGAAGCGCGCGCCGCAAAGGAGTGGGACGAGGAATTTGCGCATTATCTTCCTTATCTTCAGGGCGACGACTTCTTCGGCCTGCAGAACTATACCCGCTCGGTCATCGGCAGGGACGGCCTGATCCCCGCCGACGAAAGCATGCGCCGCACGCAGATGGATTATGAGTTTTATCCCGAAGCGCTCGGTCACGTCATCCGCCGCGTCTACCGTGAGAGCGGTCTGCCGATCCTCGTCACCGAGAACGGCATTGCGACGGCGAAGGATGAAGAGCGCGTCGAATTCATCGACAAAGCGCTCGCCGGCGTACGGGAGTGCCGCGCGGAGGGGATCCCGGTGCTCGGCTATCTGCATTGGTCGTTCTGCGACAACTTCGAGTGGCAGAAGGGATTTTCGATGACCTTCGGGCTCGTCGCGGTCGACCGCACGACGATGGAGCGCCATCCGAAAGAAAGCCTTTTCCACCTCGGCGCATACGCCGGGAAATTCAACGATTGAGGAAATACCATGCCGATCAAAGCCGTACAACAAATTATGCTCGGAAAGGTCACGTCGGGCGAGCGCGAGGCGAGGGAAACGCTCGCGGCGATCAAAGCCGCAGGCTATGACGGGATCGAGCTTTGCTCGTTCATGATCCACAAAACGCCCCTGCTCGTCCGTCTGCTGACCAAAGCCGCCGGAATGCCTTCGGGGAACGGCGGAAAGCTCGATTGGCACGCGCTCCTTTCGGAGGCGGGGCTCTGCGTTCCGTCTCTGCATGTGGATCTCGGAAGCGTCGAGAGGGACGCGCACGCCGTCGCCGAAGAGGTGAAGTCTTTCGGGGCGGAATACGCCGTCATCACCGGGATGTATCGCTTCGATTATTCCGACGAAGCGTCGGTCCGCTCGCTGGCGAAACGACTCAACGAGGCGGGGGGCGTGTTGCGAAAAGAGGGGGTTTCTCTCCTGTATCACAACCATAACTGCGAGCTTCTTCGCTGCGGAGAGCGCACCGCGTATGAGATCCTTCTCTCCGAAACGTCGGAGGAGAACGTCAACTTTGAGTTCGACAGCTTCTGGTTTGCCGAAGCCGGCGCGTCGCCGCTCGCGTGGATGAAAAAACTCGGTCCGCGCATGAAGACGTGGCATATCAACGACCGCGGCTCCCGCCCGTCGGGAAAGACGATGACGCCGATTTTGCAGAGCGATTCGCTCGAACTCGGGTGCGGCAATATGCCGCTGGACGAGCTGATCGAGCAGGCGCTTGCGGCAGGCGTGCGCGCGGTCATCCTCGAAAGCCATAAAAACCATATCGACGGCGATCCGGTCAAAAGCCTGACGGTGAGCGCCGCCTACCTGAACCGGAGGATCCCCGAATGAGCCTCAGAGAGCATTTCATCTCTTTTGACGCGCCGTATACCGAAGGCGCGGTCTATGCCGCCGAGCAGAAGATCGGCGCGGAGGGGATCCGCAAAGCCGTCCTCCGCATCACCGCCCTCGGCGTTTTCTCGGCGCAGCTGGACGGCGAAAAGATCGGAGACGAACTGCTCGCCCCCGGCTTCACCTACTATCCGAAGGATCTGCACAGCCGCTCCTACGACCTGACCGGAAAGATCAGGGCCGATTCGGTCCTGCGCGTCTATCTCGGGCAGGGCTGGTACTGCGGCAGATTCGGTTTTGAAAACAAAACGCAGATCTACGGCGACACGCCCGCCGTTTCCTGGGAGGTCGAGATCGAGACCGACGGGGGGAAGATCCTCTATACCTCCTCCGATCCGACGGTCGTCCCGGTCGCCTCTCCCTATGAGTACGCCGGTCTGTACGACGGCGAGATCTACCGCGCGGGCGGCGTGGGAACGCCGGCGTTCCCGATCCTGAAATTTTCGGGGGCTCTGCCGCAGGTCATCGAGCCGGGCGTCGTCGCGGTACGCGCGAGAGAGAAAGTCCCGGTCGTATCCGCCGAAAAGCGCGGCGAGTGCACCATCCTCGATTTCGGGCAGAATTTCGCCGGGATCGTCGAGATCGATCCTGCCTTTCTGGACGGCGAACGCCTGACGCTCCGCCACGGCGAGATCCTGAACGCCGACGGATCGCTCTACACCGCAAACCTGCGCAAAGCCAAACAGCAGATCGTTTATTATAAGGGCAGCGAGACGAAAAAATACCGCCCGGAGTTTACCTATATGGGCTTCCGCTATCTCGAACTTTCGGGAGCCGGGTACCGCGAAGGGCTGATCACCGCCTACGCCGTCTATTCGGATATGGAGCGCACCGGCTTCTTCTCCTGCGAAAATCCAGACGCGCAAAGGCTCTACGAAAACCAGATATGGGGGCAGAAATCGAATTATATCGAAGTCCCGACCGATTGCCCCCAGCGCGACGAACGCATGGGCTATACCGGAGACGGGCAGGTCTTTGCCGAGACCGGCGCCTTCAATTTCGACACCCTGCCGTTCTGGAACAAATTTCTCAAGGATATCCGCTATAGCCAATCGGACAGCAAGGACGGCTACGTCACCCCCACCGTCCCGGCGGCGCCCGGCAGAAACAACGCCGGCTTCATGAGTATGCTCGGCTGGGGCAACTGTATCTGCATCGTCCCCGAAATGCTCTATCGCCAGTTCGGCGATCGGGAAGTGATCGGGCAAAACTATGAGAGCATGAAGGCGTTCGCCGATTGCGAGATCGCCCATATGGGCGGCGTCTTCGGCAAAAAAGACCTCTGGATCGCGCCGAGCCTCGGCGATTGGCTTGCCCTCGGCCGCGACGTCAAGTATATGGCGATCCACAACGGCCCGGTCTCGAACGCCTTCCTCGTCAACGATATGCGCATCCTCGCGTGGGCGGCGCAGCTGCTCGGCAGGGAAGAGGATCGCCGGAAGTATTCCGAACAGTACGCGCGCTCGAAAGCCGCCTATATCAAGGCGTTCGTCCGCCCGGACGGCAGAATGAAGGACGACTATCAGGGCGCCTACGTGATGGCGCTCACCGCCGTCCTCGACCGCGGCGCACTTTGGGATTCGGTCTACGCCCGCCTGCTTATGAAGATCCGCGAGGAAGGAATGCAGACCGGCTTTTTCGCCACCGAGCGCCTTCTGCCGCTTCTCTGCGAGAACGGTGAGGAGAAACTCGCCTTCGACCTGCTCTTCAGCGAAAAATGCCCCGGCTGGATGTATCAGATCCGCCGCGGCGCGACCACCACGTGGGAGCGCTGGGACGCCATCCGCGAGGACGGCACCGTCAACGAGAGCCGGATGTCGGGCGACAATATGGTCTCGTTCAACCACTATTCCTTCGGCAGCGTCGGGAAATTCTATTACCGGTATATCCTCGGGATCTCGCCGCTTCTGCCGGGATATGAAAAGGCGCGTATCGCGCCGCATACCGACCGCCGCCTCGGCAGCTTCGAGGGCAGTTATCTCTCCCGCCGCGGCAGGATCTCGGTCGCCTACGACCGCGCGAGCGGCGTCCTGACGGTCGAAACCCCGGTCGAAACCGAGGTCACCTTCGCCGGCAGAACCGAAACCGTCTCCCCGGGAAAATATACCTTCTCCGAGGCGTAATGCTGCGCACCAAAGGGAGTGCGCGAAAGCGCGAAGAAGCACGCAAGGAAAAATGCAAAACCACACGTTTTCTTCGTACAGAAAACAATATTCAAAAGAAGGCTCTCCGAAAGGAAGGCCTTCTTTTTTTTGCGCAAAAATGAAATAATCATTTACATTTAACACATTTTTGCACGCTTATGCTTTTGCTGGGGTGGTGCCGCGGAACCAGGAAGTTGAACAGAATTTCGCTTACGCGAAATTCACACAATCCGCCAAAGCTTTTTTGCATCCTTTTGCTTTGGTGTGTTCATTGTTCTTTCCTCGTGCTTTCGGTTGCGGATTGGTGACTTCGGCATCGTTGATTCCGTAGCAAAAAGAAAAACCACCGGATGGTGGTTTCTCTTTTTGGCTGGACAAAAGGAGCGTAAATTGAATGCAAGTTTGATTTGCGCTCTTTTTGCGTTTCATGAAAATAATAGTGAGCTGGAGAAGGAGGTTATGACCTACGTCAAGCCCCAATCGCTCCCTTACGTGAACGAACAACTGAATACTCTGCAGCGTGAGTACATCGTTAGCAAAGCAAAACAGAATAAATCAAGATGACAATTTTATTTGCTTATGATTGCACTATGTTTTGCGTATTTTTGCGTTAAGAGAGAAAGGAGGAAATATTATAGTATGGATTTTTTCCAAAAGAGGTGATAGGTAAATATAATAAGTTCATCGTTACCGCCCGGCGGTCCTTTTTGTGCATGTAATCATTTCTGAAATTGCTTCTGGTTGTTCTACTTGTCATATACAAATTTATATATTGTCGGAAATGCATGTTTATTTACCTGTCGCGCCGCTGTCAGCAATCCTCTTAATCGTTGACGCGATTCAGTATCATCAGGATGCTCACGTAAGTGAGCGTGCTCATTGATGATTTTTTCACGCATACTGTTTTTGATAACGGGCTTGCCATCCGAATCAATAACTACTCCGGTAACCAACTTGGGGTACAATTTTGTGTACTTTTTTACTTTAGCTTTTGAAATTTGATAGCCGTACTTTCGGACGATGGCGATAATTTTATTTTTGAAATATCTTGAGATGCGATTTTCTGACGAAAAAGTTACATCATCCACGTAAATAGACATCATCGCGTTATTGTCGTCCGCGACCTTCTGCATCTCATCAAACATCTGATGGTTCACAAGATAAGACATAATCTGACTGGTAGGTGCTCCTGATATTAAATGATTCTTGCATGTAACACCTTTTAAATTTAAGAAGCTATAAATTTCATCCAGACAATTTGCCTGTGTTTTTTCTAAGTCAATTGTTGTAAAATTTGTAAGAATTTCTGCTATATCAAATGAACAACAAAGATCCTTGCAGAAAAAGGAATATACTGTTTCTCTGCTAATCGACGGAAAGAATGCGGTTAAATCTATCTTAAATAGGTTCCTTCGCTTTTCTCCGGTATGCATCATTGCGTTGTCTGCATAGGATCTGCCTTTTATTCCGGAAAAGACATTGCCGGGTACCATAATCTGCCCCAGCATCTGTTTGATCCGTTTTTGTATTATTTTCAATTCTTCGCGAGGCGGTTCAATGAGACGAGGTTTCTCCTTTTTATCTATGTAAGGAGAAACCATTAAAGCAACATAATCCTGCTTCAAAAATTTGCTGTCCTCTATACGCAGTAAGTGTCTCAGCATTTTTTTTGATTTGAGTCCATAAAGGGGACAATCCGTATATGTCAAAGGCATTGCACCTCAATTCTTGTAAAATGTGCTGGTGTTAGCCACCTGTGGTTGTGCCGATTATCCAACGGACAAAATCAGCAAGCAATTCAGGGCAGCAGTGTGATACAGCCAGTACGGCTGCTCCTGCAAATATGCCAAGCGCAATTGCAATCGCAGCGGGGAGACGAGATTTTCTCTCGCCAAAGTTTAATTTGTTGTTATCACCGTTGATGATGATAACACGGTTGTCCGCCTTTTTCACGAACTCACCTCCTTTGCTATTTTTGGCCCTCATCTGCAGATGAGGGGACTTCCCATCCCGCCAATAACAAAGGAACATTGCAGCCGTGTATCACGTTTCGCACCAGCACAAATCCGACTTCCCAAACTAGTTAATTAATCTAGTCCGTTCTGTCTCATACGTCTCGACACTATTACATCGCATACAGGTACATATCTACATTCTCATTCGCGACCTAATACGGTTGTGATGGTGTAGGTGTATGGAGAGTATGTGCCGCAAACAAATGCATACATGCTCAAGAGCATAATGCCGCCCGTGCTTCCACGAACCATACGAAGTCTAATCTGGCTGCTCGTACTAACAATTATAGTGTAACATAAAATTGTGAATTTTTCAATATATCTACAAAAAAAGATACGGTTTTTTTATATCTGATGACGATTTTTGTTGCCACTTGAAGGCGTCGCACAAATTCTGTTACGGTTTAATTGTTGTGGCGCAATCCCTTGGGCGCCTCTCATCTTTTTATGTTTCATGAAGATAATAACACAAATTGCATGAAATTCTTTCATGTTGCAGCATAGAGATGTAAACCTCGGAGAATCCGGTTGTGGCAACGGCAAATTTTGAAATATAGCAAACAGAATACGTTCTCCAGTTTCCTTTCCGTCGGGTCTATCGTAGCACACTTCTCGGAGATGTCAATGTCGCGGATGAAATAAAGGAACGCGACGGTGAGAAAAATGCGGAACCAATAAAATTGAATCAAGCGAGAACATCATAAAAGTCGGGTAGCGATACCCGGCTTTTTCTTTTTGTCTTTTCGCAGAAACAAACGATCTCTGGTTCTCCTTTTCTTTTTTTCATCCGTTCGATGACATCTCCGACATAAAGTCGGGATGAGATTCTCGAGGGCAGGATAACGGATGAGCGAGAGTTTTTTCTTTCCCGAAAGAAAAGCGCAGGATTTTTCTCTCATCTCCGAAGTGTGCTATCTCAGCCCTGCCGGAAAGGCAAAAAATAAAATATG
>CADBPA010000062.1 GCA_902796505.1 uncultured Ruminococcus sp. | reverse complement strand
TGACAGCGGCAGCGCGTGCGCGGCGAAGGTCGCCTTTTCTGTGCGGGCCGTCAAGGACCCTCTGGTCGCCGGTGTAGGCGTGAACGGTGGTCATGATACCCGAGACGATCGGATACGCGTCGTTGAGGGCTTTCGCCATCGGAGCGAGGCAGTTGGTGGTGCAGGAAGCGGCGGAGATGACCTGATCTTCGGGCTTCAGGGTCTTCTCGTTGACCGAGTAAACGATCGTGGGAAGGTCCTTGCCTGCGGGAGCGGAGATGACGCACTTCTTGGCGCCGGCGTTGATGTGCGCC
This sequence comes from uncultured Ruminococcus sp., assembly GCA_902796505.1. GTDB lineage: Bacteria > Bacillota > Clostridia > Oscillospirales > CAG-272 > UBA1740. Next base: position 1,756 of record CADBPA010000062.1, on the reverse strand, counting down.
ATTGCCTTCTCTTTCGAGGTGTAGAAGCCGGTGCATTCGAGAACGACGTCGACCTTCAACTTCTTCCAAGGAAGGTTTGCGGCGTCCTTTTCCGCATAGATGCGGATGGTCTTACCGTTGACGGTAATGGTGCCTGCTTCGTCGTCTGCCGAAACGGTGTCCGCAAGAGCGTATCTGCCCTGCGCCGAATCGTACTTCAGAAGATGAGCGAGCATGCTGGGTTTGGTAAGGTCGTTGATCGCGACGATCTGGTATCCCTTCGCGCCGAACATCTGACGGAAGGCGAGACGGCCGATGCGGCCGAATCCGTTGATCGCTACCTTAACGTTTGCCATGATAAAATTCCTCCAAATTAAAATAATATACAATTGTTCTCCGGGAATGTTCTTCCCATTCCTATTCATTATAGCACATTCTCGCCGAAGTTACAAGGGCTTTGACGAAAATTTATCAATTTTGTGAAAATCTTGCAAAAATTCCGATCTTTTCGGGCTTTTTTTGGAAATGTTGGAAAGATTTTTTCGCCGATCGGAGGAACAATTTGCGAAAAGGGCTTGACATTTCGGGCAAAAAGAGCTATAATTTTTTCGGACCGGGCGGGGCGATCGCGCGATATGGCGCCGAAAGGTATTATCGTGAGGAAAGTCCGGGCTTCACAGGGCAGGATAACGGATAACGTCCGCCGAGGGCGACCTCCGGGAAAGTGCAACAGAGAGATACCGCCGCGCTCTGCGCGGTAAGGGTGGAAAGGCGAGGTAAGAGCTCACCCGCTCTTCCGGTAACGAAAGAGCGCTGTAAACCCTATCCGAAGCAACACCTTGAACCGCTCCTTCGGGAGACAGGCTGCCCGCCTGCTGCGTTCATGGTGGCAGATCTCTGCCGCAAGGCAGAACGAACTTTCGCGTGAGCGGAAGTGAAGATAGATGATCGCTGCCCGACCGCACCGTCGGGTACAGAACCCGGCTTACAAGCCCGATCCCCAAAAGACCAAGCTGCGGCTCGGTCTTTTTGCTTTTCTCCGGATCACCGTTTTTCTCCGGATCACCGTTTTTCGGTCGGGAATCGTCGGGAAATGTTTGTTTTTTACCATCGCGGTAAAAAGATGCGAAAAGTAAGAGCGGATCGCCTGCGCGGCGATCCGCTCTTCTCTCGCGGGAGAAAGGCTCTTTGCAATTCAGAAGAGGCGGTCGTGACCGAGGTAAAGGTCCGCCTTTTCGTCCTCCGAAAGCTCGTCGATGTCCCGTCCGAGGCGCATCTCGGTCCACGCGCGGTTGGGGACCGGGGGATCGCCGACCGCCGGCGCGCCGGGGAGCAGATTCTGATAGCCGGGGGCGATGTGCACGTCCTCCGCCGTCGGGACGGGCTTTTTCTTTTTGTCCTTTTTGTCCTTCTTTTCGGGAGTGGATTCCGGCGTTTGCTGTTTTTGATTCCTCATGATTTTCTCCTTCCTTTTTTTCGGTGTAGAGCACCGCTGTGCTGAGCACCGCTTTGCAAGCCCTATTTTGCGGAGAAAGAAGGAAATTATACGAATTTTTTCGGGAAAGAGGCGCCCGCTCTTGAAAATCGCCTCCGGGTGCGGTATAATAGAGATAGGAAACGAAAAGGAGGACGGCGATGCGTTACCGAAATCTTGCCGGCTATCTGCGGCGGCGTTACGGCGCGCCGCTTAGGAAGATCTGCGTGGACGGCGGCTTCACCTGCCCGAACCGGGACGGCCGATGCGGCGTCGGCGGCTGCATTTTCTGCGGCGAGCGCG
>CADBPA010000061.1 GCA_902796505.1 uncultured Ruminococcus sp. | reverse complement strand
GATCCTATATTCCGAATTCGGATTTGAAAAGGGCGGCTTCTCCGAGTACAAAGCGGCGACCGAAAAGATCTTCTCCGAGATCTGCGAGCTCGGAGGCTGCGGCTCGTATCCGCATTCCGACGCAAACGATCCGGCGAAGGAGAAGTCCGAATGATCCGCATTTCGGAATACGCCGGATTCTGCCCCGGCGTCCGCCGGGCGGACGGAATCGTGAAACGAGCGATCGCCGAATACGGAAAAGACGGCGTGATCTGTACGCTCGGAAAATTGATCCACAACCGCCTCTACTGCGAAGAGCTCGAAAGACGCGGCGTTCGTTCGATCGGGATCGAAGAACTTCCCTCAGTGCTGGATTCCTCGGCCGGCCGGCCGGTCGCTCTGATCCTGCGCACGCACGGCGTCACCGAAGAGACAGGCCGGGCGCTGTCCGGGCTTTGCGAGCGGTATCCGAATCTCCGGATCTTTGACTCGACCTGCCCGTCCGTGAAGCGGATCCAGAAGATCGCGGCAGAACAGACGGACGGGGAAAACACCGTTTTTCTTCTCTTTTGTACGCCCGAACACCCGGAAGCGGTATCGATCATGAGTTACGCGAGGGGCGAAAAACACGAAATTCGGTCGATGGACGATCTGATTTCCGTCAAATTGAACGGAAAAACGCCTGTTTTATGCTCCCAAACCACGCAAAACGTAAAAAATTATGAAAAAATTAAAATTTTTTTAAAAAAACTCTGTACAAATGCAAAAATATTTGATACAATATGTAGTGTCACTGAAAATCGTCAGCGCGATGCGGCTGAGCTTGCGGCGGCATCCGATCTGATGATCGTCATCGGTGGACGGGACAGTTCCAACACGCGCAAATTGTTCGAGGTTTGCTCGGCGATCTGCCCGGACACCCGATGGATCGAATCGGCAGATGATCTGTCAACTGATTTTCCTGATGGCAGCGGCAAAAATACCGCAATCACCGCAGGCGCTTCCACACCTGACGGTACAATAACGGAGGTAGCAAAAAAAATGGAAACACAGAATCTTGACTTCGAGTCAATGGTGGAAAGCTCTTTCAAAACATTACATACAGGAGAAACAGTTACCGGTACCGTTTTCACGATCAATGAAAACGAGATCAGCCTCGACCTCGGCGCTAAGTTCACCGGCGTCCTGACCAGAGAACAGATAACTGACGATCCGAATGCGAAGCTTTCCGAAATGTTCAAGATCGGAGACCAGGTGGAAGTCTTTGTCATCCGTGTGGAAGACGGAAAAGGACTTGCAACGGTTTCCAAGACCAGAGTTGACCGCGACAACAGCTGGACAACCCTCAGAGACGCCAAGGAAAGCGGCGAAATTCTCGAAGGCGTCGTGACCGCGATCACCAAAGGAGGCGTCCTCGTATCCGTCAACTCGAACACGGTTTTCGTTCCCGCCTCGCAGACCGGTATTCCGAAGGAAGGCGATCTCGCCGTCCTCAAAGGAACCAAGCAGAAAATCAAAATCATCGAATTCGATGAGGAGCGCAAGCGCGCTCTCGGTTCGATCAAGGCCGTTCAGAGAGAAGAAAGACGCGCGAAAGAAGCAGAGATCTGGGCAAGCCTTGAAGTCGGCAAGCACTACATGGGTACCGTCAGGAATCTCGCGACCTACGGCGCGTTCGTCGATATCGGCGGCGTCGACGGTATGGTTCACAATTCCGAGCTCTCCTGGAAGAAGATCAAGCATCCGTCCGAGGTCGTTTCGGTCGGTCAGGTCATCGACGTTTATATCAAGGAGCTCGATCCCGAAAAGAAGCGCATCTCCCTCGGCTACAAGACGCAGGAGATGGACTCCTGGTTCCAGTTCACTCAGAAATACAAAGTGGGCGACGTGGTTCCCGCCAAGATCGTCTCGATCATGCCCTTCGGCGCGTTCGCCGAGGTCTATGACGGCGTGGACGGTCTCATCCACATTTCCCGCATCTCTTCTCAGCGGATCAACTCCCCTGCGGAAGTTCTCTCTATCGGCGAGACGGTCGACGTGATGATCACCGAGATCGACACCGAGAACCGCAGACTCGCTCTCTCCATCCGTGCCCTGCACGAGGAAGAGGAGAAGGCAGCCGCGGAAGCCGAGCGCGCGGCGAAAGAAGCCGAGCGCGCAGCCGAGAAGGAAGCCCGCGACGCAGAGCGTGCCGCAAAGCGCGCAGAGCGCGAGGAGGCTGACAGACAGGCCGCCGAGGAAAGAGCCGAGATGGAGAAATACATCGTCGGTTCGATCGACTGATCCCGGTTTTATAAAAAACAGACTGAGTCTTTCGCGAAAGCGGACGGCTCAGTCTTTTTTTGCGCGGTCTTCTCTTCCCTCCTCCGGGATCAGCGGTCACCGAACGGGGGTTCCGCAAAAAACGGGCGCTCTCATCCTTCGGGATCAGAGCGCCCCCACTTTTCTTTTTGTTTTTCCAAAGCTGCCTCCGGAAGGCTTCGGCGAAGAAACGCCTGTGCCGACCGATCTTACTGCGGCTTCACGACAAGGTTGACGATCTTGCCGGGAACGACGATCTCTTTGACGACCGCAGATCCGGCACGCGCCGCTTGGATCTTCTCGTCGGCGTGGACCGCCGCGAGAACGGCGTCCTTGTCCGCGTCTTTTGCGACCGAGACGACGCCGCGCACCTTACCGTTGACCTGAACCGGAAGTTCGACCGTCGCGTCCACCGTTTTTGCTTCGTCGTAAACCGGCCAGGGCGCGATCGAGACGAGGCCTTTGCCTCCGATCCTTTCGTGTACCTCTTCGGCGATATGCGGCGCAAACGGCGAGAGGACCTTCGCAAAGGTATCGAGTTCGTCTTTGGTCAGCGATCCGTGATCGTAGACCGTATTCAGCATCGCCATCATCGCCGCGATCGCGGTATTGAAGCGCATCGAATCGATATCCTGCGTGACCTTCTTGATCATCTTATGCATCGGGCGTTCCAGTTCCGGCGTAACGCCTTCGCCTTTCACGATATCCAGCAGATTCATGAAACGTTCGAGGAAACGCTTGCACCCCTTGATCGACTGGGTGTTCCAGGGAGCGGACTGCTCGAAATCGCCGATGAACATCTCGTAAAGGCGCATCGTATCCGCGCCGTAATCGCGGACGATATCGTCGGGATTGACAACGTTGCCGCGGGATTTGGACATCTTCTCGCCGTTCTCGCCGAGAATCATGCCGTGGCTTGTCCGCTTCTGATAGGGTTCCGGCGTCGGAACGACGCCCTGATCATAGAGAAATTTATGCCAGAATCTCGAATAAAGCAGATGCAGGGTGGTATGTTCCATACCTCCGTTGTACCAATCGACCGGAAGCCAGTATTTCAGCGCTTCGGGCGACGCGAGAGCCTTGTCATTGTGCGGATCGCAGTAGCGGAGGAAGTACCAGGACGAGCCTGCCCACTGGGGCATCGTATCGGTCTCGCGCTTTGCTCTGCCGCCGCATTTCGGGCAGCTGCAGTTGACCCAATCGGTCATCAGCGAGAGCGGCGACTCGCCGGTCTCGGTCGGCTCATAGGAATCGACTTCGGGGAGACGGAGCGGAAGTTCTTCTTCGGGGATCGCCACCCAGCCGCAGTTTTCGCAGTTGACCAGCGGAATCGGCTCGCCCCAGTAACGCTGACGGGAGAACACCCAGTCGCGCAGTTTGAAATTCACGCGCGCCTGCCCGATTCCCTTTTCTTCGAGATACTCGATCATTTTCTTTTTCGCCTCGGCGACTTCCAGCCCGTCGAGGAATCCGGAATGAACGAGTTTTCCGGTCGCGGTATCGGTATAAGCGGCTTTTTCAACGTCTTCTCCGCCGGCGACGACCTCAATGATCGGGAGGCCGAATTTCTTGGCAAACTCCCAGTCGCGCTCATCGTGCGCGGGAACCGCCATGATCGCGCCGGTGCCGTATCCGGCAAGGACGTAATCCGAAATGAAGATCGGAATTTCCTTTCCGGTCACGGGATTGATCGCGCGGACGCCGGAGAGCATCACGCCGGTCTTTTCCTTGACGAGCTCGGTGCGCTCGAAGTCGGATTTTCTGGAGGCGGCTTCCTGATACGCGCGGATCTCGTCGAAGTTTTGGAGAAGAGGCTTCCACTTTTCGATCATCGCGTGTTCGGGAGCGATGACCATATAGGTCGCGCCGAACAGGGTGTCGCATCTTGTGGTATAAACGCGGAGCTTATCGCCCGCCGTCGTTGCAAAATCGATCTCGGCGCCGGTGGATTTTCCGATCCAGTTGATCTGCTGCGTCTTGACTCTTTCGATAAAGTCAAGTCCGTTGAGGCCGTCGATCAGTTTCTCGGCGTACTCGGTGATCTTCAGCATCCATTGGCTCTTGACCTTGCGGATGACCGGCGCGCCGCAGCGCTCGCAGGAGCCGTTGACGACCTCTTCGTTGGCAAGAACGACCTTGCAGGAGGTGCAGAAGTTGACCGCCATCTCTTTCTTATAGGCAAGTCCGGCTTTGAAGAGCTGAAGGAAGATCCACTGCGTCCATTTGTAGTAATCGGGATCGGTCGTATTGATCTCGCGCGACCAATCGAAGGAAAGTCCGAGAGATTTCAGCTGGCTCTTGAATCTTGCGACGTTGCGCTCGGTGACGATGCGGGGATGGATCTTATTCTTGATCGCATAGTTCTCGGTCGGGAGACCGAAAGCGTCCCAGCCCATTGGGAAGAGGACGTTATAGCCCTGCATTCTCTTTTTACGCGAAACGATGTCGAGCGCGGTGTACGGCCGGGGATGGCCGACGTGAAGCCCCTGCCCCGAAGGATAGGGAAATTCGACCAGCGCGTAGTATTTCGGGAGCGAAAAATCCTGCTTTGCCGCAAAAGGCTGTTTTTCGTCCCAAACTTTCTGCCACTTTTTCTCAATAGAAGTGTAATCGTAAAGCATCTTATTATCCTCTGTTTTTATAGATTCCAAGTTTAGTTTTCATCGGATGAAGCCGCGGCGGACATTTTGGCGTCAACCGCGAGAATATCCTCCTCGATCGATACCGCGCACTCCTCCGGCATCAGACGGTCGAAGTTGTAAAATTCGCGCGACGGACGGTCGAAAACGTTGACGATGAGGTCTCCGAAATCGACCAGAAACCAGGTCGTTCCCCGCTTCCCTTCGATGCGCAGCGGATCGCGGCCGCGACGGCCGAGTTCTTCCACGAGAGAATCGACCAGAGCGGAGACCTGGGTGACCGATCGGCCGGTCACGTTCAGATAGTAATCGGTGACGCTGGAGCGCTCGCCGGGATGATATAGTCGCACGTCCAGGGCTTTTTTCTCGATCAGGATCTGCGCGGCGGTGTGCGCCAGCAGCTCCGACGGGGCGTTTTTCATTTCATCGGTCTTGGGTTTGCTTGAAAATTCCATAGTATTACTCCGTTCAAAAAGGTCAAAAAGTTTTTCAGCGTTCGTCTCCGTAAACCTCCGCAAAACCCGGATAGGACTGATTTTTCAGTTTCCGGTCGGGATCAAATTCCGATGAGGCGAACATATATTGTTTTGCCGCCTTCGCCGCGGGATCGCGCTCGATCACGTAATAGGAAAGGTGCGTCGGCGAAAGAAGCGGTTTGCCCGGCAGAGTGTAAAACTCCGTTTTGGCGGAAGGCAATTTGTTTTTATACAAGGTAAGAAACGGGACGACGTCCGAAAGTTCCAGATCGGTCACCGCTTCGGAAAGCAGGATCTTCACGGCGGAAATCATCTCCGGAAGCGAAAACCCCTTGCGGACGCGGTCAAGGAACGCCGAAAGGAAAATCTTTTGCGTATCGAGGCGGTCAAGATCTCCGTGGGCGTACCCCTTCCGGCTTCGGACGAACATCTCGGCTTGTCTGCCGTCAAGATGGCTTTCCCCTGCCGCAAGTTCCAATTTTTCTCCCGCAAGATAAAGTGTTTTCGGTTCGTCCAGTCGGATATCCACGCCGCCGACCGCGTCTACGGTTGCGGCAAAGGCTTCGGTGTCGAGCGCAAAGCATCCGTTAAAGTGGATCCCGAAGAGACGTTCGAGCGCGTGCGCAAGATCTGCGAGCGCTTCTTTGCGGCTTCTTCCGCTCTTTCGCCGCGCGGCGAAAAATTGATTCAGTTTATTCTGAAACGAGCCGGAGCGGAAAAAGGTATCTCTCGGAAGTTGTACGGCATAAATGCGGTTGGCTTCGGCGTCGTAGCCGACGGTAAACATCACGTCGGTATTTTCCGCCGCGTCGTCGATGCCGACGGCGAGATAAAGATATTTTTGCGCCTCCTCGCCGGAGGTCTCGCGGCTCTTCCCGAACAGAGACGGGAACAGTCGGCAGGACGCAAGCGGGAGAATCAGCAGCGGCGCGATCAGAAGAAGCGCCGCGATTTTCAAAAAAGTTTTCACGGATCACTGCCCTTTCTTTTTTTAGAGACAGTTTCCGCGCTTTCCCGGTTTTTAATCGCCTAAGATCTTCTTCAGCTGCGCGTTTCTGGCGAAAAGGAGATCTTCACCGATATAATTTCCCTTCCCGATCAGAATTTGCATCGTCCGATCCATCGATTCCATCACGCCGCGGTGCAGCGCGAGTTCTTTTCCGGCAGAGTCTTTCGCGGCGTAAAACGCCGACCAAAAGGAATTGCGGACGGCAATGCAGGACTCGTAAGTCCGGCTGTCCTCAATGAAATCCGCAAGAAAAACGATCTCGTCAAAAACGGTCATTTCCGCACAGCCGACGGTATGGCGCGCGACTGCGTTCAGGATCCGCTCGCCCGCATATTCGGGGAAATCCGAACGGATGACCGATACGGCGGCAAAGGAATGATAGATCGCCGGGCAAAGAAGCTCGGTTCCGGTGAGTCGGATCCCGGATCGGCAGGCAAGTTCCCGCTGCGTATCGACGGGAAGTTCTTTCGCAATATCGTGCAGAAGCGCCGCCGCCGAAAGTGCGGATACGGCGTCCGGCAGAAGTTCCTCGCCGATCTTTCTTGCGCACGCCTCTACCGAAAGCGTATGCGCAAAACGTTTCGGGGAAAGCCTTGCGCGGATCTTTTCGCGCAAAGCGGAAAGTTGATTTTCTGTGTATCGTTCGGTCATATTCATTGTTTTTCCGTCTCGTAAAGCCGTTTACGGCGGATATACTCCATCACCTGCGGCGCGAGCATTCCGGCGGTACGGTTGCCGGATCGGATCGCCTCGCGCAGTTCGGTCGAGGAAATTTCGATCACTTGATTTCGGAGAAGATGTATTTCTGCTCCGTATTTTTCTTCATATTCCGATTTTTTGCTTAAAATTTCTGCTTCCGAATGAATCTCATTCTCTCTTCGCGCGCAGACGAGCGCGGCGGAGGAAAAAATGCGCTCCGGGTATTTCCATTCGTTCATCGAGAGAAACATATCCGTCCCGACGAGGAGAAAAAGTTTTCTTCCCTCGCCCGAAAGTTCTTCGAGCGTGAGATAGGTATAGCTCTTCCCTCCGCGCCGGATCTCCCGATCCGACACCTCGGTTTTTTCAAGATCGCGGAAGGCGAGTTTTGTCATCTCCAAGCGGTCGGACTCGGAAACCGGGGAGAGAATATTCTTATGCGGCGGCAGAAAGGTCGGGATCACGAGCAGGCGATCGAGCGAAAGCTGCGAAAGGAAGGCTTCCGCCGCCGCGCGATGACCGAGATGCGGCGGATTGAAGGTGCCGCCGTAGATCCCGATCCGCTCGATCCTTTTTTCCGATGCGCCGGACATATCAGATCCCCTTCAGTTCGATCTTCGGTTTGTTTTCGGATCTGCGGTAAAGAACGAATTTCGTTCCGACGCAGGATACGACGTCGCATCCGATCTCGCCGGCGATCTCCTCCGCCGCTTCCCTTGCGGTATATCCGCTGTTTTCCAGAACGCGCGCCTTGATCAGCTCGCGGGCTTCGAGCGCATTGGAAAGCTGGAGGCAGATCTCCTCGGTGATCCCGCCTTTTCCGATCTGAAAGATCGTGTCGAGATTCTGTGAAAGGCCGCGCAGATAGGCGCGCTGTTTTCCCGTCAGCATCAGGCTTCCTCCTCGCCTGTGGCAAACATCGCCTTGGAAAACTCATCCGGATCGAAGGGCTTCATATCGTCGATGTGCTCGCCGACGCCGATGAATTTCACCGGAATGCCGAGTTCCTTGCGGATGGAGAAAACGATGCCGCCTTTTGCCGTTCCGTCAAGCTTCGTCAGGATCAGTCCGGTCAGATGCGAGACGTCCTTGAATTCCTTCGCCTGCATCACGGCGTTCTGCCCGGTCGTCGCGTCGAGAACGAGAAGCGTTTCTTTGGCGCAGTCCGGCGCTTCGCGCGCGATCACGCGGTCGATCTTTCCGAGCTCGTCCATGAGATTTTTCTTATTGTGCAGTCTTCCTGCCGTATCGATGATCAGAACGTCCGCCTTGCGGCTTTTCGTCGCCTGGATCGCGTCAAACACCACCGAGGCGGGATCCGCTCCGGCGCCCTGCTTGATGATATCCACACCGGCGCGTTCGCACCAGACGGTCAACTGTTCCGCCGCCGCGGCGCGGAAGGTGTCCGCCGCCGCCACTACGACCTTCTTTCCCTTGCTCTTCAGATCGTGCGCGATCTTGCCGATCGAGGTGGTTTTTCCGACGCCGTTGACGCCGACCACCAGAATGATCGAGGGCTTGGTGGAAAGATCGAGCGGCTCATATTCGCCGATCAGACCGCGGAGGATGTCGAGCAGTTCGCGCTTGACGTCGTCCGCCTCTTTCAGCTTCTTTTCCTTGACCGTATCCCGCAGTTCGTCGAGAACCTCTTCGGTGACGGTCACGCCGATATCGGCGGAGATCAGAAGCTCTTCCAGCTCCTCAAACAGATCTTCATCCACCTTGCGGAAGGATTTGAAGAGCTGATCGATCTTGCCCATAATGGCGTTTTTGGTTTTGATCAGTCCTTGTTTCAGTTTGTCAAAGAACCCCATCGAGTAACTCCTTTTGCTTGCTTTCGATTTCATTGACGTTCAGCTCGATCGCCTGCGAAATACCGCGCTGTGGCATCGTGACGCCGTAAAGGCGGTCGCCGACCTCCATCGTGCCGCGGCGGTGGGTGATGAGGATGAACTGGGTGTTGTCGTCGAATTTCTTGATATATTCTCCGAAGCGGAAAACGTTGACTTCGTCGAGCGCCGCCTCGATCTCGTCGAGGATGCAGAACGGCGTCGGATTGGCGCGCAGGATCGCGAACAGAAGCGCGATCGCAACGAAAGACTGCTCGCCGCCCGAAAGAAGCGACATATTTTTGATGATCTTTCCCGGAGGGGCGGCTTTGATCTCGATGCCGGAGGTCAGAACGTCTTCCGGCTCGGTGAGCAGAAGCTCCGCGCTTCCGCCTCCGAAAAGCTCCTTGAAGGTGATGCCGAAGTTGCGGTTGATCTCATTGAAGGACTTGACGAAGCTTGTGCGCATCTCCTCCTCAAGACGCCGGATGATGTCGCTGATCTCATCGTGCGAACCCGAAAGATCGGTATACTGCGCGTTCAGCGCGTCATATCTCGATTTGACCTCGGCGTATTCGTCGATCGCTCCGGGATTATAGTTGCCGATAGCGCGCAGTCGATTCTTGCAGCTGACCTGCTCCGCGGCGACCTCGGCGCGATTTTCGGCGGTCACGGGGGGATAACCGAGCGCCACCGCGTCCTCGGGCGTCAGTTCGTAATCGTCCCAGAGCTGCGAGCCGAGCTTCTGCTGCTTTTCCTGAAGCTGAGAAAGCTTATTCTCACAGCGGACGCTCGCTTCAAAAGCGACCTCTCTCGCGGCGCTTCTCTCTTTGACCTTCTGGCGCAGCGCGTTGGACTCGCGCTCGTATTCGTC
>CADBPA010000060.1 GCA_902796505.1 uncultured Ruminococcus sp. | reverse complement strand
GAGATGGAAGAAAAATACGGCGTTCCGGTCGCGCTCGTTTCCTGCCCGGAGCTGGAAGCCGACGATATGAACGAGATCCTTTCGCTTCTGATTTCGGAATTTCCGGTGCGCGAGCTGACCTTCTCGCTTCCGGATTGGCTGGACGTTCTTCCCGAAGATCACCCCCTGCGCGCCGGGATGATCGGAAAGATCTCGGATTTCACCGATCAGATCCGCAAGCTCGGCGACATTCCGCACGCGCTCGGCGCAACGGAAGGCGTGGCGCAGGTCTCCGTGGACGCCGGAGAAGGGACGGGAAAATTCACCCTTCCCGTCTCGCGCGAGAAAATGCTGGAAACCGCCGGGCAGATGACCGGATTTTCGCTCGGAGACGACCGCGCGCTTTTGACGACGCTGCTGGAACTCTCCGAAATCAAGGCGGAATACGATACCGTCAAGGACGCGCTTGCGGACGTGCGCGAGAAAGGCTACGGCATCGTGATGCCGAAGGAGAGCGACATCGAGCTTTCCGAGCCGTCGCTCGTCAAGCAGAGCGGCGGTTACGGCGTAAAGGTGGAAGCGAGAGCCGAGACCATCCACATGATCCGCACCGGGATCAAGACCGAATTCTGCCCGGTCGTCGGATCGGAGGCGCAGTCGGAAGAAGTGCTGAAGCATCTCACCGAGGAATATGAAGAAAATCCGGCGAAAGTGCTGAAATGCGATCTTTTCGGAAAAACGCTTTACGACCTCGTATCGGACGGCATGACCGCAAAGCTCTCGCATATGCCGGACGAATCGCGCGAAAAACTCGGTGAAACGCTCGAAAAGATCATCGACGAGGGCTCGAACGGACTGATCTGCATTCTTCTCTGACAAAACAAAAAAGGGCGCGCAGCCCCGGAATATACAAGGATCGCCCGGAAAACCGGGCGATCCTTTCCCATAGGAAAAATTATTTTTCGGAAACGTTCAGCGGAATCACGTCCTTCGGTTCACGAAGCAGATACTTTCCGTTTGTGAAATCCGGGCAGGCCTGCGGCGCTCCGCCCTGCGCGATCGACTGTGCCGAAAGCGCGGTGACCGACATCCATGCGGCGGCGTCATAAACGTCGATCGGCATCGGCTCGCCGGATTCGATATGATCGAGAAACACGCGGAACATCACGCCGTCCATGCCGCCGTGAGAGATACGCTTCGCCTCGTCCGACATGGTTTTCCAGACTTCGGGAAGAAACTCTTCTTCATATTTCTGCGCATTGTTCATCGTCTTATCCGGGCCGAATTCCGGCTCTCCGTCAAGAAAGACGGTATTGGTGGTCTGCGAATAGAGGCCCTTCGTGCCGCGCACGGTAAACTCGCGGTCGTAAACGCGGGGCAGCGTGGTGTCGAGGCGAAGGGTGATCTGCTCGCCGTTCTGGCAGGTGATGATCGTATTGACGATATCGCCCTGATGGAAAACGCGCCCCTTCAGGGTGGGATCCTTCTCGATCAGTTCGGGATGGTCTTTCAGATATTGATCCAGCCCGGCGGCTTTGGAAGCGACCGAAACGAGAGAAACGAAGCGGTTGCCGCGGTTAATATTCAGAAGTTTCGCGATCGGGCCCAGTTCGTGCGTCGGATAATTCTCGCAGTTGCGCGCGGTATAATTGCGCAGGCGATAGTGACGGTTGACGTTGCCCTGGGCGATCTCTGAGCGAAGATCGTGCGCGTAAGCGCCGTGGCAATAGACGATCTCGCCGAATTTTCCGGCGCGCGCCATCGCGGTGGCAAGCAGCTCGTCCTTATAGAAACAGCAGTTTTCCATCAGCATGACCGGCGTACCGGTCTCCTCATAGGCGTGAACGAGGTCCCAGCATTCCTCGACGCTGTAAGAGCCTCCGACCTCGATACCGGTGATGATATGGCGGCGGATCGCGGCGATGGCGATCTCGATATGCGTCTCCCACGCGGAGGGAACGTAAACGGCCTCCACGTCGGCTTTTTCGAGCAGTTCGATATAGTCGGTCGTGCCGAAAGGCTTTGTTCCGCGCTTCTCCTCAATGAGCTTTGCCGCTTCTTCCACGCGGTCGGGGTACAGATCGCACACGGCGGTCACTTCGATTTCCGGAAACGGCAGGATCACGTCTCTGAGCATGGTATATCCGCGCGCGCCGAGGCCGATGATGCCGAGCTTGAATTTTCTCATATTCCGAACATCCTTTTCTGAATGATTTTGTTTTGGTAAAACCGGATTCATTATACAATACTTCCCGGAAATTTGCAAGAGGAAAATTGCGAAAAAATGCAAAAATGATTCTTTTTTATAAAACTCCGTTCAAAAATGAAAGCCTTCCCGAAAAAGGAAGGCTTTTCTTGCGGTCAGAGCGATCTCAGGCGATCTACGTAGAGCGGCAGCGCTTCTTCAAAGTTCACGCCGTAGAAAACCCTGTCCGGATCCTGCATCGTTTTGCGGATGCATTCCAGGGTATAATCGACCGCGAGAGCAAGCGAATCGTTCAGGGGCAGCCCGCGCGTATACGCGCCGACGGCCGCGGAGGCATAGATGTCGCCGGTACCGTGATAGGCGACGGGAAGTTTCTCGTTGAAGTAAGAGAAATACTCTCCGGTCGCGCTGTCGAAGGCGTAGACGCCGATCTTTCCGTCTTCCAGGCTGATCCCGGTCAGTGCCGCGCGGCGGCAACCGAGACCGCAGAGACGGACAAGGAGCGCGCGGACGTACTCCTCGTCATATTCCTCCCGATATTCCTCTCCGAGCATAAATGCGGCCTCGGTCAGGTTCGGAAGAATGAGATCCGCTTTGGCGCAGAGTTTTCCCATCGCGCGGGCAAACTCCGGGGTGAAGCCTTTATAGAGTTTTCCGTTGTCTGCCATCGCGGGATCGACGGCGATAAAGGTATTCTCTCCCCGATGATCGTCGAACAGTTTCTCCACGAGGGCAAGCTGCTCGAAGGAACCGAGATAGCCGGTGTAGATCGCATCGAAGGCGAGACCGAGTTCTTTCCAGGTGGAGGAGATCGGCGCGATCTCGCCGGTCAGGTCATGGAAGGTGAACTTCGGGAAGGCCGTGTGGGTGGAGAGGACGGCGGTCGGCAGCACCGCGCATTCCACGCCGGCGGCGCTGATGATCGGCAGGGCGACGGTCAGCGAGCATTTGCCGACGCAGGAGATGTCCTGAACGGTGAGAAGTCTTTTCATAATATTCCCTTTCTTTATGTTTCTTCCCGAAGCGCGACGCAGGCGCCGAGCGCCGGGAGTTTTTCCTGCATTCCGAGATAGCCGCGCAGAATATTATCCGCCGCGCGGATCTCGCTTTCTCCTTCCGCCGCAAGCGCCGCGAGCAGACAAGCCGCTCCGCCGCGAAGATCGGGAGAATATACAATGCTATTTTTTAATTCCGATGGATAAATTACGGCAGAGCCGTTTTGCTTTTGCAGATCCGACCGCACTCCGAACGCGGAAAGCGCCGAAAGGTAACCGAATCTCTCCGGGAAAACGCTGTCCCGGATCCTGCCGCCGACCTGCGACAGGAGGACCGAAAACTGCGGCTGCAGATCGGTGGGAAAACCCGGATGGGGAGACGCCGTAACGCAGACCGATGAGGTCGGGAGGCCGGACGCCGTGATCTCGTTTTCGCCGATTTTGAGGCGAACGCCGCTCTCCCGAAGCTTCGGCAAAAATCCGCCGAGATGGGAGGGGATCGCTCCCGCGACGGTGATTTCCCCGCCGGTGAGCGGCGCCGCGAGAAGGTAGGTCCCCGCCTCGATGGCGTCCGGGATGATCGCGGTGCGGCCGCCGGAAAGCAGACCTCCCGTCCCGTGGACGGTCAGGCTTCCCTCCTCTTCGCGGATATCCGCGCCGGCGGAATTCAAAAAGGAGATCAGCGCGCCGACGTGCGGCTCTTTCGCCGCGCCGTATATCTCGGTCATCCCCTGCGCGGTCGCGGCAAGGAGAAGGGCGTTGACGGTCGCGCCCACCGAAATCTTTTCAAAAACGATCCTTCCGCCGCGAAGCGTCTGCGCGCAAAGCTGATCTCCGTCCCTCAAAGCGCCGAGAGCCTCGGCGGCGGAGAGGTGCATGTCGATCGGCCGGTCGGCAAAATTGCAGCCGCCGTAGGAGCGGATGGTCACCCTCCCGAATCGGGCGAGCGCGCCGCCGAGCAGATAGGAGGACGCGCGGATCGCACGGACGAGCGATTCGTCCGGCTCGGCATCGGTAAGATCGCGGGTATCGGCAATCAGGCTTTCTCCCGTGCGGCGGAGTTTTACTCCGTAGGACGAGAGGATTGCCAGCGCAACGCGGACGTCACCGATATCCGGAAGATTTTCAACGTAACTTTCGCCCCTCGTCAGAAGAAGCGAAAACAAAATGGGAAGAGCGGCGTTTTTTGCCCCGGAGATCTTCACCGATCCGCAGAGCCTTCTGCCGCCCTCGACGACGAATTTTTTCACGCGAACAAACTTCCTTTCCGGAAAATACTTCACCGGCAGTTTATTCGGAAGTGAAAAAAGCGTTCGGTCGGAATTTTAAAGAGAATAATAGGAAAGCGCGTAAGAAACGACGCCGCCGTAGGAAATCAGCCCCTCGGTTCCCTGCGCACGCAGGAGGAGATCGCCGGCGGCATCCGCCGCGATTTTGGCTTTGCCTCCGTAACGATCGCAGAACGCCGCGTATTCTTCCCTTGCCGAAAGGATCTCGGCGGGAAGTTCCGGGTAAATCGAAGCAAACGCCGCCGCGTCAGCGGAGGAAAGCGCGGCGAGCGCCTCGTCGGCCACCGCGAGAAGTCCGCTGAAACGGATCCGGGGATCGCCGCTCGCCTCACAGGCGAGAAAACCGAGAAACGCCGCGTCCTCTTCCCTTGCCGCGCCGATGCTGTGCGCCATTTCGTGCGCCGCGCAGAAAGGGATCTCGGACGAAGGAAGAAGAAGATTGACCTGACTTTCGCAGCCGATCGGCAGATACAGCCCGATCAGCCCGGCTTTTGCGAACAGCGCCGGAGCCGGAAGAGGTTTTACCGCCCGCGGCGCAGGAAGGCCGAGCGACGAAAAGGCGGCGGAAAGTTTTTCGTTGGCAAGCGCGAACGCAGCTTGCGGATCGGGAAAGCCGCACGAAAGGTCGAGAGAGCCGACTTCGGCGGATACCCGGCGGATCAATGCGGAGAGTCTCTCGGGATCGGCGCGTTCCCCGGCGGTATAGCCGAGTTTTTCGGAAAGAGGCTTTGCGCGGAAGGAAAATCCGCAGGACACCGTCTGTATCAGCGAAAGCAGCGAGATCCCGGAAAGCAGCGCCGCAAGAAACCGCCTGCGCAGCACGGCGTTCTTTCCGCTTCGGATCGCCGATCGAATCAGAAGAAAAACAAGCGGCGGAAGCAGGAGCAAAGCGGTGCATCCGAGCGAAACCGGAAAGCGCGAACTGAACGCCGACGCCGCTCGCCGGTATCCGTCGCCGATCCGCTCGTCAAACGCCGAGGCAAAAGCGGCGGATGCGGTTCGGGATGCGATCCAAGCCGACGCCGCGAGCGCGGGCAGGATCGCCCATCCGATATATTTTCTCATATTATAGCATTCCTCTCGGTATTTTGTCAAGAGATGAAAATCACAAAAATAGCGTCGAAGCGGTTGACAAGGTCGTACAAATGTGATAAAATCGGAGTATAAATCTATAATTTCGCACGGGCGAGACCGGCGAAACCAAACAGAAAGGCAAACGGCTATGAGCAATGCTATGAGCAGTGCAAAAGACTTTGACAAAAAATACGTAACCTATGAGGATTTCGGGGCGATCGGAGACGGCAAGCAGGACGATATGGAAGCCATCGTCCGGGCGCATAACTACGCGAACGAGCACGGTCTTCCCGTCCGCGCAAAAGACAGCGCGACCTATTATATCGGCGGAAAGAACCTCACCGCTCTCATCCGCACCGACGTCAATTTCGGAAAAGCGCACTTCATCCTTGACGACCGGGATCTCGAAGATATCCGCCAGAACATTTTCCGCATCGAGCCGACCTATCCGTCCTATACGCCGGACCTGAAAAGCCTCTCGAAGGATCAGAAAAAGGTGGATTTTCCGCACGAGGGGATGACCTACGTCCGCGTTTTCAACGACAATCACAAAATTTTCATCCGCTACGGCGGCAACGCCAACAACGGCACGGCGGCAACCGACGCGTTCATGATCGACGCCGAGGGCAATAT
>CADBPA010000059.1 GCA_902796505.1 uncultured Ruminococcus sp. | reverse complement strand
GACCTCGTAACTGTACGGACCGCCGGAGTCCTTGGCGCAGATCGAGACCTGCCGCTCGGTGCAGCGGAGCCCGTCTCCCACACAGCCCATATCGACCGAGATCGCCTCGGTCACCCCTGCCGGGACAGAGGCGGAGCCGCCGTGGCCGACCTCTTCGTAGACGGTGATATGCAGCCACGTCCTGCGCGGCGGACGAACGGCATGATCCGAGAGAAACTTCGCCAGCCCGAGCAGAACGCCGACCGAAAGTTTGTCGTCCAGAAAACGGGATTTGATATACCCCGACCCGGTGACTCTGGTGCGCGAATCGAAGCAAACGAAATCTCCGACCTCCACGCCGAGCGCGCGGGTATCCGCCGGAGAATGCACGTCCTCATCCAAAACGACCTCCGTCGTATCAAAGCTGCGCTTGGTATCCGAATAATTGCCGTTGACATGGGTGGAAGCGTTGCAGAGTTGAAGCGTTCCCTCCACGATCCTGCCGGATCGGGTGTAGACGCGGACGTTTTCGCATTCGCCGTTTTCGGCGCGCATACCGCCGAGGTTGGTCAGGCGGAGGCGGCCGTTTCCTTTGATCTCGGCGACCATACCGCCGAGGGTATCGGTATGCGCTTCGAGGAGAAGCGCGTCGGACGAGTCGCCGCCGAGATCGACCAGAACGCCGCCCTTTTCGGTGATCTGCGCAGCAAATCCGATTTCGGCGAAGGCGTTCCTTACCCATTCCGCGGCGCGGCGCGTAAAGCCGGTCGGCGAGTCGATCGCGAGAAGCTGCTGCGTCATGCGGACGGCGTATTCGGCGTATTCATAAGAAAGATCCATAGGTAAATCTCCTTTTTTACGTTTTCTTCCCTTTTATTATAATAGATCGCGCCGCAAATGTCCATACCTTTGCGCGAAAAAAACCGATCCGTTTTTTCAAAAAAACTCTTGACAAGATCGTTTTTGCGTGCTATAATACGGATAAAGGCTATGAAGGAAAGAGTAACTCACGGAAAGCGGACAGAGAACGGGATCGGCGGCTGAGAGTCCCGGACGGAGAAGGTGAGTGAAGACCGTTCCGGAGCCGCGGGCTGAAAAAACGAGCGATCGGAGGTAGGCCTCGCCGCATCCCCTGCGTTACGGTGAATGAGTAGATCAAGGTGGAACCGTGCTGACCGCACCCTTGGAGAGATCCGGAGGGTGTTTTTTCGTTTTTTTGGGGGCGGCATCCGATCGGGCTTTTCGCCGAATCGTTTCCTAAAAACGACAAAAATGTAAATAATTATTAGAAAATAAAGAGGAGAACAGACAAAAATGAAAGCAATTTATCCGAACGGCGAGGTCGTGGAGCTCGCCGAAGATCAGGAGCTGGAAGTCATCCGCCACACGGCGGCGCACATTCTGGCTCAGGCAACGAAGCGGCTTTATCCGGACGCGCATTTCGGATACGGCCCGGCAAACGAGAAGGGTTTTTACTATGACATCGACCTCGGCGACGCGAAGATCGACGATTCGGATCTCGCCAAGATCGAGGCGGAGATGAAGAAGATCGTCAAGGAAAATCTGCCGATCAAGCCCTCGATCCTGCCGCGCGACGAAGCCATCAAACTGATGGAGAGCAGAGGCGAAAAATACAAGGTCGAGCATATCGCCGACCTTCCCGCCGACGCCGAGATCAGTTTCTACACGCAGGGCGAATACGTGGATATGTGCGTCGGCCCGCATCTCTGCTACACGAAGGCGCTGAAGGCGTTCAAGCTGCTCGGGCAGTCCGGCGCGTACTGGAAAAACGACAAGAACAACAAGATGCTGACGCGCATCAAGGGTACGGCGTTCCGCACGCAGCAGGAGCTGGACGAATATCTTCAGGCGCAGGCTGAGATCGAAAAGCGCGATCACAACAAGATCGGCCGGGATCTCGAATACTTCACGACGGTCGATTACGTCGGTCAGGGACTTCCGATCCTTCTGCCGAAAGGCGCGCGGACGATACAGGTCCTTCAGCGCTGGGTGGAAGACGTGGAGCAGAAGCGCGGCTGCCTTCTGACGAAAACGCCCTATATGGCAAAGCGCGAGCTTTACAAGATCTCCGGGCATTGGGATCACTACCGCGACGGTATGTTCATCCTTGGCGACGCCGATGACGAGACGAAGGAATGCTTCGCGCTCCGCCCGATGACCTGCCCCTTCCAGTATCAGGTCTATCTGAACAAAAAACGCTCCTACCGCGATCTTCCCATGCGCCTGACGGAGACTTCCACGCTCTTCCGCAACGAGGATTCCGGCGAGATGCACGGTCTGATCCGCGTGCGGCAGTTCACGATTTCCGAGGGACACTATATTCTTCGCCCCGAACAGCTCGAAGATGAGTTCCGCGGATGCCTGGAGCTTGCGAAATACTGTCTCGGAACAGTCGGGCTTCTGGAAGACTGCACCTTCCGCTTCTCCCAGTGGGATCCGGCAAACCCGAAGAACAAGTATGAAGGCACCGCCGAGCAGTGGGAAGTCGCTCAGGCGACGATGAAGAAGATCCTCGACGACCTCGGACTCGAATATTCGATCGGGATCGACGAGGCCGCCTTCTACGGGCCGAAGCTCGACATCCAGTATCACAACGTTTACGGAAAAGAGGACACCCTCGTCACCATTCAGATCGATATGCTCCTCGCGCAGAGATTCGGCATGGAATACGTCGATTCGGACGGACAGACGAAGAATCCCTATATCATTCACCGCACCTCTCTCGGCTGTTACGAAAGAACGCTCGCCTATCTGCTGGAAAAATACGCGGGCGCGCTGCCGATGTGGATGGCGCCGGTGCAGGCGGTCGTGATCCCGCTGAATCCCGATTTCAATGATTACGCGCAGTCGATCATCGACAAGATGGAGAACGAAGGAATGCGCGTTGAGCTTGACGCGCGCAACGAGACGCTCGGCAAACGCATCCGCGAAGCGCAGCTCAAGAAGATCCCCTATATGGTCGTGGTCGGCGCGAAGGAAGCCGAGGAAGGCAAGGCGGCGATCCGCTCCCGCAAGGGCGAGGATCTCGGCGCGATGCCCGTGGACGAAATGATCGAAAAATTCAGAGTAGAGATCCGCGACAAGGTAAAACAGTAATAAAAAAGCGGCTGCCGCCCACAGATCCGGGCGGCAGTTATTATTTTGTCTCAGGAATTTTTCTTTCCTGCGCGCGTAGCGTCCGCAAGTTCCGAGAGAAACTGGCGGCGGAAGCGGAGGATGAAGGCGGTTTTTCCGCCGGCGCTTTCGGCTTTCAGCTCCCCGCCGAGCGCTTCGGCGAGATTCTTGGCGATGGAGAGCCCGAGCCCGGATCCGCCGACCGTTCTCGCTTTGTCGGCGCGGTAAAAACGCTCGAAGATATGTGCGATGTCCTCCTCGGAGATGCTTCCGGGATTTTCGACCGTGAGGCGGATATACTGCTTTTCGGTGCGCAGAGACACGCGGATCTTCTCGCCGCTCGGCGTGTACTTCACGGCGTTTTCGATCAGGATATAAAGCAGGCGGGTGAAGGTTTCCGGATCGGTCGGATACTCGACGTGCGGCCGGATCTTCTGCTCAAGGATGACGTTACGGTCAAAAGCGATCGGCTCCAGCTGCAGGATCGCCTGCTCCGAGAGATCCGAAAGGTCGGTCGCGACAAAGGTCAGAGCGCCTTTGAGCTGATCGGTGCGCGCAAGTTCGAGCATTTTTTCCACCATGGTGCGCATTCGTTCCGCCTCCTCGCGGATGCCGTCGATCCAGCGGGGATCCGCCTTCCCTGCCGCAAGGCCGCCGCGCAGGAGTTCGGCGTCGGCAAGGATCACCGTCAGGGGCGTTTTCAGATCGTGCGAGGCGTCGGCAATGAACCGCTCCTGGCTGGTCCACGCCGTTTCCACCGGGCGGATCGCAATGCCGGCGAGGATGCGGCAGATGACGTAAAGGAAGAGAAGCATCGCTCCGGCGGCGCCTGCCGCAATGAAAAAAGCGAGCTGGGAGGTGGTCTGCAGAGGCTCGTCCGGGCAGAAGGCGAGATAGGTGCTGCCCTCGTAAGTGCG
>CADBPA010000058.1 GCA_902796505.1 uncultured Ruminococcus sp. | reverse complement strand
TAGATATAGTACTGCGCGGCGGTCGCGGTGCAGACCGGGAGAGGATAGGGAAGCTCTTCGTCGGCGTCGTGGTCGAGCGAGATCGCGGCGGTGGTGACGTTCAGATAGGTGTAGTCGATATGGTCGGGATCCGGCTCGGCGAGGACGGGATCGTCCCAGGTGACGTCCACGCAGTAGTACTCGCCGTCGAGCAGAACGATATTCCAGGCGTGATGCTCGCCGTCTTCGCCGTGGTACGCCATCCCCGAAACGGTGAACGCCTCGATGCCGGCGCAGTTCAGCAGATACTGGAAGCCCTCGGCGTAACCGTCGCAGACCGATCTGCCGTTGACGAGCGAACCGTAAAGGCTGTGCGTCTGCGCGGCGCTGTAGGAGGTGTCATAGGCGTTGGCGAGGACGAGGCGGTCGTGGATCTCCATCTCGATCTCGGCGTCGCTGCTCTTTGCGGAGATCCCTGCGAGCAGCTGTGCCGTGCGGCTTTCCACCGCGGCGATCATCGCCGGCAGATCTTCCTTTTCGACCGAGTAATTCGGCGAAACGCTCTGCACGACCTCCTCAAGCGTCGAGTAGCCGTATCCGTCGTCCACCCAGAAGTGCTGCGGATAATCGCAGCGGTAGCAGGTGTAGGCGACGTCGAGCTGTTCGGTGGTGAGAGAATAGCTGCCGTCGGTCAGATCGATCTCCTCCGGCATCGCCTCCGCCGCGGCGACGAGCTTTGCGTAGACGTAGAGCATCGGCTTGCCCTCCTTGCCGAGCGAGACGAGATAGCGGTAGGCGTAGTAGTTTTCGGGATCGATCGGGATCAGCGTGCCGAGAACGGGGATGACCTTCGTCTCGCTTTCGCCGCAGACCGTGCAGGTGCGGACCTGCTCTCCCTCCTCGTCGTCGGTCGCCGGCTTGACGGTTTCCCATTCGCCGAAGCGATGCCCCGCGGCGCGGATCACGCCCTTGGATTCATAGCCGCAGATCTCGCAGACGTCGGTGTAGGGGGTGTCGTTTACGCAGTCGGCGAGGATCGGTTCTTTTTGAGGAAATACGTGTTCGGCGTAGTCGCTCTGCTCGCCGCATTCGCAGGCGTGCCAGTGGGCGTTCTCATCCGCCGTCCATTCTTCGGAATAATGGTGTTCGTGTCCGCCGATCAGACCTCCGATCTGCTCTTCGATTTCGGAGAGATCGAGGTTGCAGGACGCAAGCGCGAAGAGCGCCGCGAGAAGCAGAAGGGCGGAGAGAGCAAGCAAAATTTTCCTTTTCATTCTGATTTTCTCCTTGTTCGGGGTAAATTCTGATGGAATTTTGCGCAAAACTCAATCCAGCTTGATCTTCGCAATGCCGAGACCGCCACGGCCGAGATCGTTCAGCAGCTTGATCAGCAGTTCTTCCTCCTGTTCGGGGAACTCGATGAAGTTCAGAAGAACGGTATTCTGATCCTTGATCAGCGCCTGCACGCGCATATAGAGATTTTCCTTGCGGAAGGCGCGCAGCGAGCGGTCGATGCCGGCGCGGATATGTTTGGTGATGTTGGGATCCACCGGGCGGCTGAACGAAAGCTCCGCAAGGTGGGAAACGTAGGTGTAACGGACGGCGGGCGCCGGCTCCTCTTTGACTTCGGGGGCTTTTTCCTCCGCCGCGGGAGCGGGGGCGGTCGTTTCATACCCTCCGCCGAATCCCGAACGGATGCGCGCTTCGCGCTCCGCGCGGCGGCGTTCTTCTTCCGCGCGCTGACGGATGTCCGCACGCTCGGCGGCGAGCCGCTCGTTTTCGCGGATACGCTCTTCCTCCTCGCGGCGGCGGCGCTCCTCTTCGGCGCGCGCCTCCTGCTCGGCGCGCAGAGCCTCCTGCTTGCGGCGCTCTTCCTCTTCGTAGACCTTGCGCAGACGGTCGCGCTCGGCGATGGCGTATCTCGCCGCCTCGGCGATCCGCTCTTTCTCGCGCGCGTCGGCTTTGGCGCGCTCCTCCGCCTCGATGCGCAGGCGATGGGCTTCTTCGTCGTTTTGCTTTTTGGCGAGAAGGATCTCGCGCTGGAGGCGTTCGTTTTCGCGGCGGAGCGCCTCGGCGTCCTCCTCCGCCTTTTTGCGGTATTTCTGTTCCATTTCGAGCCGCAGCTTTGCTTCGACGTCGGCGCGGATGCGCTCCTCGTCCGGCTCGCCCACGGCAGGTTCTTCGACCGGCTCGCCCATGGTCGCTCGGTCTTCCGTCCACGGCAGTTCCTCTTTCGGGACTCCGGCGGCTTTTTCCTCCGCCGCGGGCGGCTCTTGCGCCCCGGTATAGGCGGGGACCGGCTCCGGCTTCGTCTCCCCGACCGGGCTGCCCTCCGCCGGCGCGTACTTGCGCAGAAGCGCCTGAAGTTCGCTTTGAATATCCGATTGATCGCGGTCGGCGACCGGCTCGGCTTCGACCTTGCGGACAAGTCCGCGCTTGATCGCCCGGCGGATCAGCTCGCGCCACTCGGTGACGCTCTTCTTGCTCGTCGAGGTCGCGTACTTCGCGCCGTCGGTCATCGCAAGATACCGGAATTCCTTCTCGCGCATCTTGCGCGGCACGTCCTCGCCGAGCTCGATCTCCACCTCCCACGCCTGCGGGTGATCGGCGAGAAAGACCGGCCCCGATGCGCCGTTATGCGTCCATTTGATCCAGAAATCGCGCGGCGCGCAGCCCTTCGCGTAGAGCTGGAAGCGGCGGTAGGTCACGTTTTCGTTGATATGTTCGAGGAAGGTCTCGGCGGAAAAGACGAGCTTCAGCGCCGTTCCGCTCTCCGCCACGCCCTCGACGCCGCAGGCGCTCTCGATCTGCTCGGTGACGCGCCGGGCGATCTCGTCGAGGAAGGTCTGGGAGATCTTGTCGGAGAGAAACAGCGGAGAAGCGCCGGGATAGGAGATCTCCAGCGGAAGGATCCCTTCCTCGCAATAGATCTGCCGCCCCGCGACCTTTTCCTTCATTTTAGAAAGGATCGGTCCTTCGGTGGCGAAGGAGAAGCGCAGGGGAGAATCGCCGGTGTAGGCGTAGGGAATGCCGCCGGCAAAATCCTCGCTCCTCGCCATGCTCCATTTTACCCAGACCGTCTCCGGCAGGGAATTTTCGAGCACAACGGTGAGCGGATAGTAGGCGTCGTCGCCTTCGCGGAGTCCGAGGGCGAGATAGTCCTCGTACATCTGCACCGCCGCGATCCTCTCGCCGAAGCGTTCTTTCAGCATCGGGATCAGATCCCGCTCCGCCTCGGCGCGGAACCGGTCGGTCATCGTCTCGCGGACGATGCGGTTGTGTGTCAGGTCAATGCGCATGGCGGCGCCCCCTTTCAGGATTTCTTGAAGTATGCCGCGGCGTTGTTATAGCAGATATCCTCGACGATCTTTCCGACAAAATCGAGATCGTAGGGGAATTCTCCGTTTTCGAGCAGCGCGCCGAGTTTCGAGCAGAGAATGCGGCGGAAATATTCGTGGCGCGGATAGGAGGTGAAGGAGCGGCTGTCGGTCAGCATTCCCACGAAGCGCGAGATCAGCCCGACCTGCATCAGCGCCTCCATCTGCCGCTGCATACCGTCCTTCTGGTCGTTGAACCACCAGCCGGATCCGAGCTGGATCTTACCGGGGATACCGCCCTGGAAGCAGTTCATCAGCGCGGCGAGCATCTCCTGATCGCGGGGGTTCAGCGGATAGAGGATCGTCTTCGGCAGCTCGTCGGTCTCGTCGAGCGCCGAGAGCAGGCCGGAGAGATCGGCGGCGTAGCTGCGGTCGTCCATCGCGTCAAAGCCGGTGTCCGGACCGAGTGCGCGGAAATTGCGCGCGGAATTGTTGCGCAGAGCGCCGATGTGGTACTGCTGCGCCCAGCCGAGTTTATGATAGATCTTTCCGAGCGCGACGAGGATCGCGCCTTTGTATTTTCTGCGTTCCTCGGCGGTGATCGGAGCGCCCTGAAGCGCCTTTGCGAAGATCCGCTCGCATTCCTCCTCGGTCGCGGGGAGGTACTCCACGCCGCCGTCGAGACCGTGATCGGCGCAGACGCAGCCGACCTCGTCGAAATAGTACGCGCGCAATGTCAGCGCGCCGATGAGTTTTTTATAGGTGTCGATCTTCTCGCCGACGACGCGGGAGAGTTCGCCGAGCCAGGGCAGAAAGCTCTCCTGCTCGATCTTGATCGCCTTGTCCGGGCGGAAGGAGGGATGCACCTCGACGGGGAAGGAGCGGTCCTGCGCGAGCAGAGCGTGGTATTCGAGCGAATCGACCGGATCGTCGGTCGTGCAGAGCGCGCGGACGTTGCTCATCAGGATCATCTTGCGCGCCGTCAGCGTGCGCAGCTTCTCGTTCGCCTCGTCGTAGATCTCGTCCGCCGTTTCGGGCGAGAGGATCTGATCGATGCCGAAGAAACGGCGCAGCTCGAGATGCGTCCAGGCGTAGATCGGGTTGCCGATCGCGTAGGGCATCACCGCGGCGTAGGCCTTGAATTTTTCGCGGTCGGGCGCGTCGCCGGTCACCAGCTCCTCGGCAACGCCCGCCTCGCGCATCAGC
This sequence comes from uncultured Ruminococcus sp., assembly GCA_902796505.1. Lineage (GTDB taxonomy): Bacteria > Bacillota > Clostridia > Oscillospirales > CAG-272 > UBA1740. Next base: position 5,483 of record CADBPA010000058.1, on the reverse strand, counting down.
CGCCATTTGTAGTGGTCGCCTCCGAGCCAGACCTCGGTCAGGCTGCGGTAGGTCTTATCCTCGTAGATCTCCTTCGGGGAGAGGTGGCAGTGGAAATCGAAGATCGGCATCTTCTCGGCGTGCTCGTAGTAGAGCCGCCTCGCCGCCTCGCCGTCGAGCAAAAAGTCACGCGAGAGAAATTCTTTCATGGAAATTTACCTCTTTCGTTATTTCGGTTTTGCGGAAAATGAAAATTTCTGCCTCGTTTTATCTTCATTCTTCCGTCAAACGATTTGATTTCATTATCAGTATAGCATAAAGAAAAAGAGAATGCAAGAAATTTCGGAAAAAAATCGAAAAAAAGCGGAAAGTTTTTTTCTTGACAAAATCCGCCCGGCGCGCTATAATGGGAGCAGAAATTTTTCCGGGGAGCGCAATACCGCGATATGAAGATCCGAAACCTGTTTTTGCATTTTTCTCTTGTCGTCCGTCACCGCCACCGCGTCCTGATCCACTGCGCGAAGTGCGGCATCCTGTGGCGCGGACTCGTGCACGACCTCTCGAAGTTTTCGCCGACCGAATTTTTCGAGAGCGCGAAGTATTATCAGGGCGACCGCTCGCCCATCACCGCCTGCCGTAAGGACAAGGGCGTCAGCCTCGCGTGGCTGCACCACAAGGGCAGAAACAAGCACCATATCGAATACTGGATCGACACCGACTGCGAAGTTCCGCCGATGATGCCGTACGTCTACGCCGTCGAGTGCGTGTGCGACAAGCTCTCCGCCACCAAGACCTACGCCGGGAAGAATTACACGCAGGACAAAGCCCTCGCGCATTGGCTGCGCTACGGCAATAAGGTCGAGGGAAATCCGCGCACGATGCGCTTCATCGAAACCGTCTTCCGCGATCTTGCCGAACACGGCGAGGAATATATCCTGAACCGCCGTTATATGAAGAAGACCTACGCGGAGATCTGCCTTTCGCCGGACGACGGCGCAAAAAGCTGAAAAATTTTTCAAAAAGCCCTTGACAAACCGCACGCGAGGCGATATAATAAAGTGTATGATTTCGGGCGGCTTCCTCAAGCGCGCTCCGGAACGCGGCCTCTGCCCCGCCTAAACCGGGCGGACGTCCCTCATACGCCGCATCGCGGCAATTTATTCAGCGGAGGAATATTCGTGAAGCTCGATCTTCGTCCTCTCCTCGCCGGTGACCGGCGGCTCGAGTTCGCCTATCAACTTGAACCGGATATTTCTGCCGATCCGTCCAGTTTCCTGTACGGCGTCGATTTTCCTTCTCCCATGAAGGTCGAAGGGGAGATCACCAACACAGCCGGCTATATGCAGCTGAACCTGACGCTCGAGGTCGCCTACCAAGCCTCCTGCGCCCGCTGCCTCGCTCCGGTTTCGGGGATCTTTACGACCGATCTTCAGAAAACCGTTGCCACCCCCGAGATGATCAAGAGTCTCGACGAGGACAAACAGGATGATTTTGCGATCATCGAGGACGGATTTCTCGATATGGACGAGCAGCTGTATCTCCAACTGGAGATGGAGTTTCCGTCCCGCTTCCTCTGCAAAGAGGATTGCAAAGGTCTCTGCCCGAAGTGCGGCAGAAATCTCAACGAAGGAGCCTGCGAATGCTCCGAAAAGGAAATCGATCCGCGCCTTGCGCCGCTCCGGAAGATTCTGGAGAAGATGCAGAAAGACGGGAAAGAATAAGATCTGATTACATTCGGCCCTGAGCGGCCACGGAGGAAAATAAAATGGCAGTACCGAAGAGAAAAACATCTCACGCGAGAAAGATGAAGAGACGTTCCAGCGTCTGGAAGCTCGAAAACCCCACCAATATCGTTAGTTGCCCCAATTGCGGCGAGCCGATCCTCGCTTACAGAGTCTGCCCGAAGTGCGGATTCTATAAGGGCGAGCAGATCGTCACCGTGAAGGCAGACGAAGAGCAGAAGTGATCCTCTTTCTCCGCAAAAAAAGACCGCCGTCGGGCGGTCTTTTTTTCGGTTTCTATAAAAAATCTTTCCGTAGAGAAATTTTTTGCGCAAAAAATCTTGCAATTTTCCGAAAAATATGTTATACTGTTTCGGTTGAATGCAAATAGAAAGAAGTCGATTTATGAAGCGTACCGATTTAAGAAACGTTGCCATCATCGCCCACGTTGACCATGGAAAGACCACGCTTGTGGATGAAATGCTCCGTCAGGGCGGTATTTACCATGAAAATCAGGAGACCACCGAGCGCGTGATGGACTCCGGCGACCTCGAACGCGAGCGCGGGATCACCATTCTCGCCAAAAACACCGCCATCCACTACAAAGGCGTCAAGATCAATATCGTCGATACCCCCGGCCACGCCGATTTCGGCGGAGAGGTCGAGCGTATCCTCAAAATGGTCAACGGCGTTATCCTGCTGGTGGACGCCGCCGAAGGCCCGATGCCGCAGACGCGCTTCGTCCTCGAACGCGCCCTCGCGCTCAATCACCGCGTGATCGTCGTCGTCAATAAGATCGACCGTCCCGACGCCCGTCTCGACGAGATCGGCGACGAGGTGCTGGAGCTTCTTCTCGAGCTGAACGCGACGAACGAACAACTCGATTCTCCGATGCTCTTCTGCTCCGGCCGCGCCGGAACGGCGTCCTTCTCCCCCCACGAGCCGGGCAAGGACCTCGTCCCCCTGCTCGACACCATTCTCGATTATATGCCCGCTCCCGAAGGCGACGAGGAAGGACCTCTTCAGCTTCTGGTCTCGTCCATCGACTATAACGAGTTCGTCGGACGCATCGGCATCGGCCGCATCGAGCGCGGATCCATCCGGCAGGGGCAGACGGTCTCGCTCTGCAACTATCACGACGGCACCAAGACGCGTCAGGGCAAGATCGTCTCGATCTACCAGTTCGACGGACTCAAACGCGTCCCGGTCGAGAAGGCGGAGGTCGGCGACATCGTGTGCTTCTCCGGATGCGAGGATATCACCATCGGAGACACCGTCTGCGCCCTCGGCGCGGTCGAGCCGCTCGAATTCGTCAAGGTCGGCGAGCCGACGATGGAGATGACCTTCTCGGTCAACGACTCCCCCTTTGCCGGCAAGGAAGGCAAGTTCGTCACCTCCCGGCATCTGCGCGCTCGCCTCTACCGCGAGCTGCTCAAGGACGTCTCCCTGCGCGTTTCGGACGGCGAGACCACCGACTGCTTCCGCGTTGCCGGCCGCGGCGAAATGCACCTTTCCATCCTCATCGAGACCATGCGCCGCGAGGGATACGAACTCTGCTGTTCGGCGCCCCGCGTGCTGTATAAGGAGATCGACGGCGAGAAATGCGAGCCGATCGAGGACGTGATCGTGGACGTTCCCGAAGCCTACGTCGGCACCGTCATGGAAAAACTCGGCGCCCGCAAGGGAACGCTCGTCGATATGCAGCTGCACGGCAGCCGCCAGAAACTCTTTTACAGAATGCCGACGCGCTGTCTGTTCGGCTACCGCAGCGAGCTTCTGACCGATACGAGAGGCGAGGGCATCATCTCGACGCTCTTTGCCGGATACGAGCCCTTCAAGGGCGAGATCAAGACGAGATTCACCTCATCGCTCGTCGCGTCCGAGACCGGAATCGCCACCACCTACGGCCTCTTCCAGTCGCAGGACCGCGGCCCGCTCTTCATCGGGCCCGCCACCCCGGTCTACGCCGGTATGATCGTCGGCGAAAACCCGAAGCCCGACGACATCGAGGTCAACGTCTGCAAGGAAAAGCACCTGACGGCGATCCGTTCCTCCGGCGCGGATGAAAAACTCACGCTGATCACCCCCCGACAGCTCTCCCTCGAAGAGGCGATCGAATTCATCGCCGACGACGAGCTGATCGAGGTCACCCCGAAGAGCATCCGCCTGCGCAAGACCATCCTCGATATGGCGACGCGCAAGCGCATTCAGGCGCAGAAACGCGCCGCGCTCAAGGCCGAAGGAAAATAAAATTTCCCAAAAAACGGATTTTTTGCCTGAAAATCCGTCGAAGAGGACGGCGCGACCGAGACGCTTCGCTTGACGGTTCTCGATTCCTTCGCCTCGATTTACGGCGAGGAGCGCGTATGGAAATTCGATGGAGGCCGGGAGGTCTTCGTCAGCTACGGGCCGGCGGGCGAATTTGAAAATCAACTCCCCCCGGACGTTCGCGCGGCGTTCACGCATGAAGAGGACGATCCCGGCTACCTCTTCACCGGACTTCCGACACTGATCGCCGTAATGCTGATCGGAAGCTGATCTCCGAAAAAACCTGATCCGGCGGAGAAAAACCTCCGCCGGGCAAACAAAACTTTACAAATTCAAGATTACTAACCGGCTTTGATCAATGGCCGGTATAAAAAAGAAGGATAAAATTATGACAGACATTGAAGTTATGAAACACGCGAAAGATTACGTTGACCAGCTTGCCAACGGCATCAACCCCCTGACCGGCGAGGACGTCGGAGAACACGACGTCGTCAACAACATCCGCATCTCCCGCTGCCTGTTTTACGTCTCGAAGGTGCTGGAAGAGGTGATCGAGAACGGCGGAGCCGCCCCGGTGCGCGAGGCAAGACCTGCCCGTCCGAAGCGCGAGCCGTTCGCCCTGACGGCGGAGGATCTCAAAGCCTTCCGCATTTCGGAGACGCCGATCCCGGTCTCGACGATCGTCGAGCAGCTGAACGCGATCAAGCCGGCGAATATGTATCGCCTTTTCGTCCATCGCATCACGAACGGCCTTGAAAAACTCGGCTATTTTGAAGAAACGCCGGATCGCAACGGCCGCACGAGAAAGATCCCGACCGAAAAGGGCAGCGAGATCGGCATCACCTGCGAGGAGCGCGAGAACGTCTACGGCAAGATCTTCGTCAACCTTTATAATACCGAGGCGCAGCAGTTCGTCCTCGATCATCTCGACGAAATTCTCGCGGCGTCCGCCCGCGTACCCGCTCCCGCGCCGGAAGAGGATTGATCTCTTCGGAGCGTCTGCATTTGAGAAAAACGCTTCCGGAAAAAAGAATTTCACAAAAGAAACGTTTTGCCGAAAATAAAAAAACGAAGGGGCTTCCCGTGAGGAGCCCCTTTTCTCTGTCCGGGGGGGGAGATCGCGCCCGTCGCCGCGCTCCGCCTTCCAAAGCCTTTGCCGGATCGCGCGAAAGAGCGCGCCGCTTGGCATCCCCTCTTTTCATAGGAAAAAGGCCGCCCCGGTGAGGACAGCCTTTTTTGATTTTTCGGTCAGATCTCGGTGTTCAGCGCCGTACCGGCCTCCGCGGAGCGGAAGGCGGCTTCCATCACGCGCAGAACGCGGCGTACTTCGGGCAGCTTGATCTTCTGCTCCTCTTTGCCGTCCACGGCGCGGACGAGATTGCGGTAGAAATCGTGAACGTCGGACGTCGGGCGCTCGATCTCGTAAAGATCCAACGTCAGCTCGTCGCGCGGAGCCATCGTTTTCGTGATGCCTGCCGCCGTCTGTACCGGGAGAACGTCCTTTTCGTTCCACGC
>CADBPA010000057.1 GCA_902796505.1 uncultured Ruminococcus sp. | reverse complement strand
GACGAGGCGCTGGGAATCAATCAAATCCGTTTTGAATCAAGCGGCCGCTCTTTCGATCCCGCCGCAGAGCGTCGGGAAAGTCGCAAGGTAAAACCCGAATGACGGCTTTGGCGAATGGCGCTGCTGCGCCTGCCGCCGGTTTGCGCTCTGCCGGGGCGGTTGCCGTCGGGAGAGATCTGCCGGGGAATACCGCTTCTGCGATTCCTATCGCGCCTTTTTTGAGGAGAATTACCCCAGCCTCGCCCTGCTCGCGCGGTCGCTGCGCGGAAAATGACGGGAAACTCCCCCGATCGCCGTATCAGAAAGGATGAAATTATGACCGAAGTCGTTGCCGCCCTGATTTTCCGCGGCGAAAAATTCATGATCTGCCAAAGACCTGCGCACAAAGCGCGCGGATCGCTCTGGGAATTTGTCGGCGGAAAGGTCGAGCCGGGCGAGACCAAAGAGCAGGCGCTCGCGCGCGAATGCAGGGAAGAACTCGCCGTCACCGTCAAGGTCGGAAGACTTTTCTGCGACGTCACGCACAAGTATCCGGATATTACGGTGCATCTCTCGCTCTTCCTCGCCGAGATCACCGAGGGCGAGCCGCAGCTGCTCGAACACAGCGACCTGCGCTGGATCACGACCGCCGAGATTCCCCTCTACCCCTTCTGCCCGGCGGATACCGAAATATTAGAGAAGATCGCCGCCTCCTTCGGCGCATAACGAAAACTTTTTCCATACAAAAAAGCGTCCCTGCTTACGCAAAGACGCTTTTTTATCGTTTTATCCGGGATCGATCCGCCGGAGGAAGGTCATTTCTTTTCTGCGGCGTGCATGAACTGAAGCCCCATCAGGATCTCACCGACCGTCCAGCCGCTTTCCATGCAGTAAGGCCCCCAGCCGATATCGTACGGAACGCCGGCGAATTCCCGCGTATCCATATCGAAGGCGCGCGCCCATGCGCCGTTCAGCGAAGGCAACTCGCTGTGCATCTGCGCACAGACAAGGAAAGACGAGACTGACGCCCACAAATCGTGAAATCTTTCTTCTCCCGTAACGTGATAAGCGTAGGAAAATCCGAGAGGAAGCCAGTTGACCGAGTAGAGAAGATCCGCGACGGGATCGCCGTTGTTGGCAAGAAGCGCACATTCGCCGTTTGCTCTGCGCGAGCAGGCTGCACGGTATCCGGTATCCCACTCGGCATATCCGCCGCAGCGATGGCGGAATTTTTCGAGATCTCCCGTTACGCGACAAAGCCACTCGTAATGCTTCGTTTCTCTTGTAATGCCGTAAAGGACGGCAAGCGGGAAAACGAGCCGACAGGCTTCCTCGGTCTCGCTGGTTTCGCGCGTGGTGTCCGGATAGAGCGTCATGAGAGTTTCGAGACCGCGCTTGCCGACTTCGAGATATTCCCGTTTTCCGCAGGCGCGGTAGGCGAGGAGAAGCGCCGCGTGATAATAAGCGTTGAAATGCGCGCAGGGAGCGCCCGATCCCGCTTTGCGCAGTTCGGCGATCCGCTCCGGCGTCAGTTCCCGGATCTCGGTGCATGAAGTGCGGATCCCGTCTTCTCCCGTCGTCAGAAGCATGTAATCCAGAGCGTCGCAGATCTCGTCAAGATGCGGAATGTTTGCCCCGAGATCCGGGCAGAGCAGAAGCGGAAGAACGGCGCGTGCGACGTCGTCCTGAAAGCAGGACTCCCACGCAAGTTCCGACCAACGCATCATTCCGCGGTGCGCGCCGTCTTTCACCTGTAACCACCGGAAGTTGAAATCGAAAAGTTTTTCTGCGACCGAGGCGGAAGCGGCGTTACCGGTCAGAAGAGCGTCGAATAAGAGCGCCCCTCCGATCTCGCCGGTGCAATCGGCGCGGATCCCGCATCGGGTCCCCTGTTCGCCGGTGCGCGCAGAGATGCGGTTTGTAAATCCTTCGTGCGCGCCGCCTTCTCCGCCTTTTTCGGGAATCCCGGCGTTGAAGATCCAGTCGATGCCGAGACGTACGGCGTCCGTCACGTCCTGTGCGGTGCGAACCGTCGCTTCCCGACAAAAGTAGACGTCAGGCGCAAACCGCAAAGAGACTGCCTCGCCGGCAAGAAAGGCGATCAAAGCGGTGATCAATGACTTCCAGCGCGCGCGAGGCGCAAAGCGCGCAAGTCGGAAATTGCAAAGGCGGATGGAGGAAACCAACGTAGTTTTGTCCAGAAAGAACAAGGCCCAATCTCCTTCGCGGTGCGCTTGTTCGTCCATTTCCAGCCGCGAATGCGCAAAGAGACCGTCGTGAAACACGAGAAGCGGAAAAGAATCTTTTTCTACCGGCAGCATGCGCAGGCATTCGTTGCTCTGCCCATCGAAAAGATCTCCGTTCTCCAGCCCTGCGATCGGAAAATGCGCGGAGGAATAAACCATCCGCCGCCGTTCGGTGTTCAGAACCGCCCGTTGACGGGATGCGCCGATCGATCCGACAAATTCGCAGAAAACGGGTTTTCCCTCCGCACGCATTTTTTGCATGCCGTCATGCAGGGGAGCGGGGAGAATACCGCATTCCCGCTCGACGCCCGCGAGAACACAAAGCGCGTCGAATCCGGAGGGATCGAAAGCCGGTGCGTCGAAGCCGATGACCGTCGTGTTGCAATGCGCTTTCAGAAGCTGCAAAAGGTCCGAGTCTTTGTTGGTAATCACAAGAATACGATTCATAAGCGTTCCTTTCTTGAGCCGTCCCGTTTCGGAGCGGTGACAGACGAATTATAACACAGAGAAAGGGCGTTGTCAACCCCTTGCTCTGTTTTGTGCCGCGAAACGCGGCGTTACCGTTGAAATATCCGTGCGGCGCGCTTTCGCCGGTTTTTCGTCTTCCGGGCGGAGATGACGGCGCCGACATGGCACAGAAAGCAAATAAAAGTTTACGTTCTCGACAGTTCGATCTCGATCAGCCGGATCTCCAGCGGTTCGAGAGACGCATGGTAGGTGATCGTATTTTCCGCGATCTCCTCTCTGCGGACGTAAAGCTTCGGGATGCTGACACTTTTGAGATATTCGATATCTTCGTTGGACAGCGGCTGCGCGCCCATGCGGATCCACTCGTCGAAAGCCGATCCGTAGGTCTGGTTTACGATATGCTCGCGGATCACGCAGCTGCTTGCCTTCAGATCGGTCAGTTCGAGCGACAGATCCATGACGCCCAGCTTGTTGAACGGGGTATATCTTTCGGTAAACTGCATATCGAAGGTTTCGCCCTGCGCGAAAAGATGGTTGAAGTGTTCGTAATTGTAGGCGATGATCCGGATCCTGCGATGCGATTTCGTGACGAAGTATCCGGTGCCTTTAGCGATCAATTTGTCGCCCAGACGGCGGAGAAAGCGGAACGTATAGTAGTGCGGTTTTTTGATGCCGCTGTAGGTATAAAGTCCGAGTCCGCCGTGGAATTGATCCCTCGACGGCAGTGTTTCTTCGATCATATCGGTCAGGACCCAGTAGCCGAAACTGTCGAGGGAGTCGTAGTTTTCCAGAAGATTTTTCGCAAGATAGCAGGACTTGAAGCAGGTGTCGTTGAGCAGATTTCTGTGGGAGACCGTCAGGTTCCACTCGGTCAGATAAACGGGCAGAGCTCCGATGCCCCAATCCGCAAACAGATTTTTGATTTTCGCGATGCATTTCGAGAAGGAATTTTCATCGCGGTTGAGTCTCGAATGGAGCGGATGGGCGGGGCGATGCCCATCAAACGAACCGTCGGTAAAATCGTTATCGTAATAGTGAATATTCATAAAATCGGGAACGCAGTCGTTTTCTTTGCACCATTCGATATACCGTTTGCACCAGAGCTGATTGATATTATAGGAAATGAGCAGCGACGGGCTGCCGAAGACCAATCGTTTGTCGATCGATTTGACCGTCTCATAGGTCGCTCGATATAGGGCGTAGTAGTCCTCGTCGTTCTGAAACCCGAAGAGGTTTACGGACGTGTCCGGCTCGTTCCAGCAGCAGAACAGCCACTCCTTCACAACGGGAAAGCCGTACCGCTCGATCAGGTGGACCGTCAGGGCGGCGACGAGGTCCTTCCATTTTTGCATGCTTTTCGGCATACTTAATATATAAGGAGAGAAATACGCCGTCCGTTCGGGCGTCAGAGCGAGGGCTTTCGGCATAAACGAGAATTGCACCAGCGGTTTCAAGCGGATCGATTGCAGAAAATCGAAAACTCTGTCGATATACAGAAAACTGTATTTCGGATTGCCGTTTTCGTCCTCCGCATAGACCAGCATATCGTCCGACAGAAGCCCGTGGAATTTGATATATTCAAAACCGATCTCGCTCTGCAGTTCGGTCAGCATTTTCTGCACGTCCGCAAGCAGGAGCTCTTTCGCGCGGCCGACCGAGGTGAATTTGCGGAAACTGTGTTTGAGAAGCGTCCCCTGCGCGGAGACGTTGATCTTTTCGGCGCTTACCGTCTTCACCTCCGAAAGATCGGTCTCGCGGGAATCGGTTTTTCCGGGTTTCGGCAAATATTTTGTCAGAAGCGACATGGCGCTGCTGCTGTCCAGCTCGTCGCCGAACGCGTCGGCGGTATATTCGCCTGACGCCGCCTGCGCGGTTTTCCGGTATATGCTCGGCAGCGTGGCGTATTTTGCCTTGAAGGACGACACGAAGGCGCGGGGGTTGGGATAGCCGTTATCGCGGGCGATCTGCTCGATCGGGCAATCGGTGTGAAGCAATTGGTTGACGGCGCGTTCCAATCGGAAATTGTTATAATACGTCTGGAAATTCACGCCGAGATAGCGTTTGAAGAAAAAGGAAAGGTAGGGAACCGAAAAATGATGCGCCTCGGCAATCTGATTGAACGTCAGCCCCTCCCGGTAATGCTGCTCGATATACCGAAGGATCTCGTTCAGCCGCTCGATATACTTCAGCGACGGCGCCGAAAGCTCGCTCGATCTGAAATTTTTCGAGAGCTCATAGAGCACGGCGTAAATGACCGAACGGTTGAAAAACGCATTTTCGTCCGACGGCGTGCTGTTGGTTTTGACAAGCTCGGCGATATGGCGTTTGATCTTATAAAACTTGTTTTTGTTCGCCGTCGCGGTGGAATCCAGATCGAACTGCAGCCGGTCGGCGATCCCTTCGATCTTGTGCGTGTCGATCAGAAGCGAGATCAGGCAGCATTCCTTTTCGCTTTTCAGCTCATGAACGATACTGTCGTTGATCAGGACGATATCGTCCTCTTTCATCCGCACGACTTTGTCGCCTTCGATCACCGCGCACTCGCCCTTCAGGATCAGAATGATCTCGATGCCGCTGTGCCAATGCGGCGCAAGCTCCGTGAGGCGGTAGGTATAAAGGCGCATCGGCAGGTTTTCGTTGAATTCGATGATTTCCATTCGTTACTGCATATTCGTTCTCCCTTCCCGACCATTATATAATAAAAAAATACATAAGTCAAGAGGAACTGCAAATTTTTCATATTGCTCTCTTTGAAAAGCGCAAAAATTTAATTTACAAAGCTTGCCATACGACGCGCGCATTTTCCGGCGCCGATAACAATCTGGACGAAAAGCGGTAAAATCAGCCGTTGCTTTCCGGGCGAAAACGTCGTAAAATGGAAGTAAGAAAAAACAAGGGGAGAACGATATGCAAACTGAAAGGCCGGTGATCCTTCAAATCAAGGGTATGACAAAGACCTTTGGCCCCGTGACGGCGTTAAAAGACGTGGATCTGACTTTGCGCCGCGGCGACGTTCTCGGTCTGATCGGTGAAAACGGTTCGGGGAAATCGACCGTCACGTCGATCGCCGCCGGAATGCAGAAAGCAACGAAAGTTGAAAGTATGCAATATAAAGGGAAGCCGTGGTCGCCGTCCTCCATGCTGGACGCCCTGTCGGGCTGCGGAGAAGGCGGGGGCATCGGAATGATCGTGCAGGAAAGCGGCACGATCGCCGGAATTTCGGTCGCCGAGAATATCTTTCTGGGCGAACTCGACCGGTTTCGCGTCTGGACTCGCAGAAACGGAAAAACCTTCGGGCCGATCCATAAGAAGAAAATGCATCAGGCGGCCAAAGACGCGCTCGAAGCGATCGGCATCGACAATATCGATCCGGCGGCGCCCATGGCGACGCTGGATTTTCAGGCGAGAAAACTCGTGGAGATCGCAAAGGTCATCCTGAAAGATCCGGACGTCATCGTCATCGACGAAACGAGCACGGCGCTGGCGCACGACGGCAGACAAATTCTCTACAATATTATCAATCAATTCAGAGGAACCGAAAAGGCGGTCATTTTCATCTCGCACGACCTCGACGAGATCATGGAAGTCTGCGATACGCTGACCGTCCTCCGCGACGGAAGGATCATCCGGACCTTCGAGCGCGCCGAATACGACGCCGACGAGATCCGCAAGGCGATGATCGGCCGGGAACTGCAGGGAGATTATTATCGCAGCGATCACGATCCGTCGTACCTCGACGAGGCCGCGCTCGAATGCAAAAACCTCGTCTACGGCGACCGGGTCAAAGGCGTCAGCTTCACCCTTCACAGAGGAGAGATCCTCGGTATCGGCGGACTTGCCCATTGCGGTATGCACACGCTCGGCAAAGTCCTCTTCGGCGCGCTCCCTCCGCAGAGCGGAAGCGTCACCGTTACGGACGGCGGCAAAAAGACCGAAGTCAAAAACGAAGCGGTCGCCATTCAGCACGCGATGGGCTACCTTTCCAAAGACCGCGACACCGAATCGCTTGCGCTTTCGGCAAGCGTCAAAGACAATATCGCGATCGCGGGGATGGACAAATACGCCGTCGG
>CADBPA010000056.1 GCA_902796505.1 uncultured Ruminococcus sp. | reverse complement strand
TCAATCTCGATATGGCGAATCACATGATCGTGATGCTCCGCAATCTGGAGATCGCCGGGCTTGCCGACCGCGAGGTCGATCTCTCCTCTCTGCCCGCTCCGAAAGAATGGACGGTCACCCCGATCCCCTTCTCGGTCACAAGCGACCGCATCCGCGAGACCTTCCTGCTCCGCCGCGGCGATCTGATGCTGATGCTTCCGCTGATCGACGCCGGAAACCTCTACCGTTGCGCCGCCTATCTTCCCTACCCGGCGCTCTGCGGCAGGCTGGAAGGAGCACCCGAAGCGCCGATGCCCTATCTGATCCCCGAATACCGGTTCGGCGATAAAACGTATATGCCGGTCTCCTTCTTCCGCTCAGCCGAATGCGAGCAGGAGGGCGACCTTGTCCGCATCGTCGCAAAAGGCAATCTTGCCGCCGTCGGCGAAAAACTCCCGGTAGAGAGCGATATTCCCTTCACAACGACCTTTGTCTTTGACGGCGAACGCCTCTCGGCGCGTTTTGAGACCGGAAAGAAGCCGGACGGTGCGCGCGTCATCCTCGGATCGCACGAAAAGATTCCCTATATTACCCCGGTCGGCTTTGAGCGCGAGATCCCGGTCGAAACCGAAGGCGTTTACGATTTTATGACGCCCTCCGGCGCGATCCTCTGCGCGACCGAGGCGCAAGCCTCCTCTCCCGCCCTCCTCGGTTGGGACGCAACGCTGGCTTGACAGGAAAAACGATAAGAATGAGACATAATTAAGAAAATCAAAAAGCGAATGCGCTCCCTTTGGGGAATGCATCCGCTTTTTTAGTGCGGCGGGGATGGTTATAAAATTGCCGAATGGCGATCGCGCAGATCAGATCAGAGCTCGATTTTATGATTTTTGAAATAATACTCCCGGTCGCGGTCGCCGATCGGGCGGACGACGCGGCAGGGGACGCCGTAGGCGACGACGTTTTCGGGGATATCCGAGGTGACGACGCTGCCGGCGCCGATGACGGTATTATCTCCGATATGGACGCCGGGGAGGATCACCGCGCCTGCCCCTATCCAAACGTTTCTGCCGATATGCACCGGGAAATTGTATTGATAGACCTGCTCGCGCAGTTCCGGCAGGATCGGGTGGCCGGCGGTCGAGATCGTGACGTTCGGGGCGATCATCGTGTAGTCTCCGACGTAGATCGCCGCGTCGTCTACCAGAGTGAGATTGAAATTTGCGTAAACGTTCTTTCCGAAATGGACGTGCCTGCCGCCCCAATTGGCGCGCAGAGGCGGCTCGATATAGCAGTTTTCTCCGATCTCGGCAAACATTTTGCCGAGCAGTTCGGTACGCTTTTCCGATTCGGACGGGCGCGTCTGATTAAAATCGTATTGCAATTCGAGGCAGGACGCCTGAAGGGCGGTCAGATCCTCGTCGGCGCAGCAGTACAGCTCTCCGGAGATCATCTTTGCGTAAACCGGGATCTCCGATTCGGTTTTCAGTCTTTTTTCCGACATAAATTATCCTTTTCCGATCATTTTCAGAAATTCTTCTTCCGAGAGAACGGGGACGCCGAGTTCGCGCGCTTTGGTGAGTTTGGAGCCCGCCTCTTCCCCGGCGAGGACGTACGAAGTCTTTTTCGAGACGCTGCCGGAGACCTTGCCGCCGTTGGCTTTGATCGATTCGGTCGCTTCGTCGCGCGTCATGGTCGGGAGCGTTCCGGTCAGAACGAAGGTCAGACCGGCGAGGGTGTCGGCGGACTTTTCCTTGACCGCCTCGGTTTTGACGCCGGCGGCGACCAGCGCGTCGCAGAGGGCGCGCGTTTTTTCGGAGGCAAAAAACTCGACGAGGGCGGTCGCCGTGATCTCCCCGATGTCGGGGATCGAGGCGAAGTCCTCAAAGGAGGCGGAAAAGCATGCGTCAAGCGTGCGCATCTTCCCTGCGATCTCCTCCGCGGCGACCTCGCCGACCTGACGGATGCCGAGCGCGTAGAGGAGGCGCTCAAGCCCTGCGCTCTTCGATCGCTCGATGGCGGCGATCAGATTTTCTGCGCTCTTTTTTCCCATCCGGTCCAGCGGCTCGACCTCTTCCGCCGTGAGCGCATAGAGATCGGGGATCTCACGGATCTTACCGTTTGCGAGGAGAAGCTCGACCATCTGCGGGCCGAGTCCGTCGATGTTCATCGCGCCTTTGGAGGCGAAATGGACGATAGAGCGCGAGGTCTGCGCCGGGCAGCCGGGATAGGTGCAGCGCAGGGCGGCGCCGTCTTCCCCGCCGGTGGAATCTCTGACGACGGGATGCCCGCAGGAGGGGCAGACGTCCGGCATCCGGAAGATCTCTTCGCCGCCGTTTCGCTTTTCGGGAAGCACGCGGACGACCTCCGGGATGATCTCTCCGGCCTTGCGGAGAACGACGGTATCGCCGATGCGGATATCCTTTTCCCGGATATAGCCGTCGTTGTGCAGCGTGGCGCGCGAGACGGTACTTCCGGCGAGGCGGACCGGCTCAAGATCGGCGATCGGGGTGAGGACGCCGGTCCTGCCGACCTGAATGCTGATCGAAAGCAGTTTCGTTTCTTTTTCTTCTGGGGGATATTTGAAGGCGACCGCCCATTTCGGGGTGGACGTCCCTTCCCCGATGGCGACGCGCTCGGCGAGATCGTCGAGCTTCAGGACGGCGCCGTCCATATCGAAGGAGAGTTCGGGGCGGCGTTCGCCGAGCGACGCGACGTGCGCCCGGATCTCGTCAAAATCGGTCAGCGTTTTGCGATCCGGAAGGGTGGTAAAACCGAGTTCGGCAAGGCGGTCGAGCGATTCGGAATGCGTTTTGCAGGGGCGGCCGTCGGCATAAAGCGAGCCCTCCTGAAGATTGAAGACGAAAATCTCCAGCCGGCGCGAGGCGGCGATCTTCGGATCGAGCTGGCGGAGCGATCCCGCCGCGGCGTTGCGCGGATTAGCAAAAAGCGGAAGCCCCTCGTCCTCTCTGGCGAGATTCAGCTCGTCGAACACCCGGCGCGGCATATAGACCTCGCCGCGCACGCAGAGGTACGGAAGCGGCTCGGTGAGTTTCAGGGGGATGGAGCGGACGGTGCGCAGGTTTTCGGTGACGTCCTCGCCGACGAGACCGTCTCCGCGCGTCGCGCCGCGGACAAAAACACCGTTTTCGTAGATCAGCGAGACCGAAAGCCCGTCGATCTTCGGCTCGACCGAGTAGGCGGGCTTGCCGAGCGCCGCCGCCATGCGGTCGTAAAACTCGCGCAGTTCATCGTAGGAAAAGACGTCGGTCAGGCTGCCCATCCGCACGCGGTGGGTGAATTTTTCAAATTTATCGAGCGCCCTGCCGCCGACGCGCTTGGTCGGCGAGGTGGGGCTGTCCAGTTCCGGAAAGGCGGCTTCGAGATCGGAAAGTTCGCGGAACATCGCGTCATATTCGTAATCGGAAATGAGCGGCGCGTCCTTTTCATAATAGAGTTTGGAATTGAGTTCGATCACATCGCGCAGTTGGCGGATGCGCGCTTCGGCTTCCTGCTTTGTCACGGCGGGATCTCCTTTTTTATGATTGTTTCTATTATACCTCTTTCCCGCTCTTTTGTCAACAGAAAAAAAGCGCCGCCGCCCGAAAAAATTCGCGCCTTGTGCGAAAAAGAAAACTCCCCTTTCGCCGGGAGGCGCAGGGGAGAAAAGGATTTAACCTTCGCGGAAGCGAATGCGGAAAAAGATCGTTTTTCCGTCCGGGGATTCGGCGCTGATACTGCCGCCGTGCTGTTCGACGATGGCTTTGGCGATCGAAAGCCCGATGCCGTTGCCTCCGGTTTCGCTGTTGCGGGAGGAGTCGAGCCGGTAAAAGCGGTCAAAGAGGATCGACAGATCGCCCTGCGGAACGCCGTTTGTCGTATTGGAAAAGGTGATGCGAATCGACTTCCCTGCTTTTTGCAAAGAAAAGTGGAGATTTCCCTCGGCGTCCGAGTACTTCATCGCGTTGTCGAAAAGAATCGAGAATAGTTCTCTGATCCGCGAAAGATCGCCGGTCATAAAGACCGCCGGCGCGATTTCGGTCTGCATACGCCTGCCGCCGGCTTCCGCGACCGGGCGGAAGGAATTCACCGTCTCCTCGGCAATGTCGGAGAGCGAAAACGAGCTGATCTCGCTTTTCGGCCGCCCTTCGTCGGCGCGGGAGAGAAAAACGAGTTTGTTCGTCATATCGGTAAGCTTTTCGGTCTGCCGACGAATGGAATCCAGCCATTCGTCTTCCCCTTTTTCGATCTCCAGCACATCGCAGCAGGCGGAGATGACCGTCAGGGGCGTTTTGAGTTCGTGGCTCGCGTCGGTGATGAAGCGCTTCTGCTTGCGGTCGGCTTCTGCGACCAGGCGGAACACGATTCCCGAAAAGAGCCACACGAGAATGAAGAAGACGAGAAGCCCGACGCCGCCGTAGATCAGCGTGGAGCGCAGAAGGCTCCGCATGGTGTCGAGGTCACGCGAGCAATCGAGGAAAATGACGGTCGTTTCGCCGTCGCTTTCGGCTTTGAGAAAGCGGTAATCGTCGGAGAAGCCCTTCGTCCGCTTACCGTTCAGAACGGCTTTGGCGTAAGACTCCGCCGCGGTTTCGTCCACCGCTGCGATATGGTCGGTATCGATCTGCTTGACCGCCCCGCTTTCGTCAAAAACCACCGAGAAATAGCGGCTTTCAAACGGCGCTTCGGGAGAAAATCCCTCCCGGAAGGGGGGATCGTTCCGGTCGTTCTGTATATCCGGCGAATTTTCATCCCCCTGCTGCGGCTCTTTGCCGTCGGGCAAGGACGGTCTTTCTCTTCCCTCCGTCTCCGGCGGCTTCGGGCGGGATCCTTCTTCCGGGAAGGAGCCGCCGTTTTCGCTGAGATAAGCGAGTTTTTCGTCGGCGAGTTTGCAGGCGGAGACGTAGGTCGAGACGTAGATCACCGAAAAGATCACACCCATAACGAGCAGGATCGCCAGCATGGAGATCAGAATGAATTTGCGGCGCAGTTTGCGGATCATTGGTCTGCCTCCGCTTCCAATTTGTAACCCACGCCGCGCACCGCGCGAAGGCCGACCGACGAACCGATCTGCCTCAGTTTCTTGCGGAGGAAGGAGACGTAAGTCCAGACGACGTTGATCTCCGATTCGCTTTCATAGCCCCAGATCTTCTCCATCAGGCGCTCCGCCGAAAAGATCACCGACGGATCTTTCATGAAGGTCTCAAGGATCTGAAATTCTTTCGACGTCAGAAGCACCTTCCGTTCGCCGCAGGAAAGTTCAAAAGAAACGCGGTCGAGCCGCAGGTCGGAAAAGATCAGAACGTTATCGGTCAGCTCGGTCTGCCGCCTTGTCATCGAACGAATGCGCGCAAGGAGTTCTTTGGTATCAAACGGTTTGGTCAGATAGTCGTCCGCCCCGGAATCCAGCCCGGCGACCTTGTCGTCAATATCGGCTTTCGCCGTCAGAAGAAGCACCGGGATCTTGTTTCCCTTCGCGCGGATGGTACGCAGGACGGTAATGCCGTCCACCTTCGGGAGCATGATGTCGAGGATCACGCCGTCGTAAACGTCGGTCTCCAGATAATCCAGCGCGTCCTGCCCGTTGTACACGGCGTCCACCGCGTAATGATTATGCTTCAGAATGACCGAGAGCGCGTCCGAGAGCGGCTTTTCGTCTTCTACCAACAGTAGTCTCATAGTTCCTCCGTTTCGGGTATGCGCCGGAAGATCCGGCGCAAAAATCAATCAAACAAGAAGGTGTATTCCGAATTTTCTGCCGGATTTTTTACTGCAAAATCTACAAAATACAGCGTATCTACTCTTCCGGGAGCGCGCTGAATACCGTCAGACGAGATCGAGAGATCCAGCTCGTTTTTGTCGTAATGCAACAGCGTTTCACCGACCTTGACCGAACCGTCTTCAAGAACCTGCGGCTCGACCATCGTGACGAACCGTTCCACGATCGAAGAGGGCTTTTCGGAGAAGCGGTAGGTATCGGTCAGCGTGACGCCTTCCGGTCGGCAGGTAACGTGGCGGCGCAGCGAGGTCAGCGACGGGATCGCGTAGGCGTTCTGCATCGTGAAAGCGTATTCGTCCTCTTTCTCGATATCGACGACCGACATCTCCTTTCCCGTGACCTGCAGCTCGCCGTTGATGATCGGAACGGAATGTCCGCGCGAGGAGCAGGCGAGGATGCTGTAGCGCTCCGCGCTGAAATACTGGCGGGTATACTCTCCTCCGCCGGGATCGCAGAAGGTCACCCTTCCGCCCTTCGAGATCAGGAAGGAGCCGACGTCGTTCTGGTTGTGCGACTCGTTGTTGCAGCCCGCTTTGATCGCGAAGGAGTAGTTTTCGTTCTTATGGATCATCCACTGGGTATCGTGATAGATATGGCTCGTCGGATGCATCTCGCAGTTTGCGAGTTTCGGATCGCACCAGAAGACGTAGCGCAGAGGCGATCCGGTGCTGACCGGGAGCGAGGGGATCTCAATGTCGGGATACTCGTTTTTCAGGAAGTGCGAGAGCCACGCCGAGGGGCTGAACCAGACCGAGCAATCCGAGAAGGAGACCGACTGGCGGTCGTTCATCGAGGCGTTCTGCTGGAAGAAGGCGATCTTGTGGACTTTTTCATTCTTGAAAAGGTCGATCTTCCCTTCGGTATAATCGCGCAGCATCGAGGCGAAGAGACAGAAATGCGAGAAGCCGTAGCTCCAGTATCCGTAACCCTCTTTGCAGCAGCCGTCGTCGTCAAAACCTTTGAGATAGCATTCCGCGGTCTTGATCATACGGGGAAGCTGCTCTTCGATCTCCTCCGGCGTTGCGGCGTAAAGATAGGTGGCAAGCGTCGCGCCGATGCAGACCGCCGACCAGTTATTGGTCGTTCTCATCCACCCATAGCTATCGTCGTTCTTATAGGAGTCGATCAGACGAAGGCGGACTTCGTACTGCGCACGGCGGCGGACAAGATCCGGCAGTTTATCGCCGATGAAATAAAGGATCTCGGCGATGCGGAAGGCGAGAATGGTCGAGCAGAGGTCGAGATTGATGCGGCGGCGCTCGGGCGGAAGATTTTCGTTGACGTGCGCCGGGATCGACCAGGATTCAAAATCGCAGATGTTCCAGAGAATATCGGCGAGCGGCGTAAGATATTTCTCGTCCTCGTCGATCAGGTACATCAGAAAATAGGTCTGCATCCGGTTCTGGTAATCCGAGTAGACCGCCTGAAAATGCGTGCGGTTTCCGGTCACGACGTACTCGTGGATCTGCGAGAAAAGAATACGGGGCGGATCGGTTTTGAGATACTCCTCCGCGCGTTTGCGGTTTGCCTCCAGGCAGGGGGCGAAATAAGGATCGTGTCGTACCTGTTCAAGCTTTTCTTCGTTGAATTCGCGAAACAGTTTCATGTCGTTTCTCCTTTATGATTCGGATGATAAAATTTCTTCGATGAGTTTCGGGAAATCGCGCTCGGCGTCCGCAAGCGTTCCGCCGTTGGTGAAATAGTAGTCGTACGCGTAGTCCTCCACGCGATCGTCCGCCGCGTTGCCGTAGAGGCTCTTTTTTGTGCGCTCACCGCCGCGGATCAGGAGCGTTTTCGCCCGTCCGTCGGTCGCCCGTACAAATTTTGCGATCTCCTCCGGCTCGCGGATGTGCATAAAAAAGACTTCGCTGTCCCCGGCGAGAAACTCGCGGTAGCGCTCGGTCGCCCAGACGGTCGGATAATCGTTATACGCCACGGTCAGCGCTTTGAGATCGGCAAGGAATTTTCTCGCCTTGTCGGTCTTCTCCCCCGCCCAGCCGCAAAGAGCGGCGACCTCCTTGATCGGCATAATGGTGGAGAGATTCGTGGTCTTGTAATGCTTTGCGGCAATATCGCAGAGCGTATCTTTTCCGACGCCTCCGGCGCCGTTGATGACGATGACGGTTTTTTTCATATTGAGGCTCCGTTGTTTTCTTTCCTGCCGCACCCCCCTTCCGGGAGACGGGCAGTCTCTTTCCTTTGATCGGCATTTTAACTATACCACACGCGCGCGGAAAAGTCAACCGTTTCGCAAATTTCCGGTCAAAAAACTTCGTTCGCTTTCCGATCCGGCGTTGCGATACTGCCGCGGAAAGGTCCGCGGAGAATAATTTTGCGCGAAAGATTTTCAAAAAGGGTTGACAGAAATGCAAAAATCTGTTATACTTCAATTATAAGAACAAACGTTGATCGGAAACAAGTACGACGTTCTTTTGCGCGCAGAGAGCTGCCGGGCGGTGCGAGGCAGGGCAAAGACGTCGGAATTACGCTCCGTGAGTTCCGCCGCAAAAACCTTCCGGGGTAAGCGGCGGCGGTCGCCCCGTTATCGGCATCGAGGCTTTTTCGCGCCGCCGTATGCGGTATGCGAAAAGCGAACAGAGGTGGTACCGCGTGATATACGCCCTCCGTCGGACAGACCGGCGGGGGATTTTTGTTATGAAAAGAAAAATAAAACATAAAGGAGCATTTGAAATGGAAAAGAAACTTTTCGGCGTTCTGCCGAGCGGGGAGGAGATCTTTCTCTATACCCTGAAAAGCGGCAAAGCCACCGTCAAAATTATGACGCGCGGCGCGACGATCGTGCATTTCAACGCCTTCGGGCGCGAGATCGTCGGCGGATTTGACAGCCTTGACGATTATCTTCG
>CADBPA010000055.1 GCA_902796505.1 uncultured Ruminococcus sp. | reverse complement strand
GATCCCTATGGACACGACTGGACGCATATCGGCGACGGACTCTATGTCTGCATGCGCTGCGGTCTCGAAAATACCAACGGCGCCGACGGCTCGATCGTTCTCGAAGACCTGACGCCGGATGACGGAGATTCCTATGTGATCGGATACTGGGATAAGACCAACGCGCAGTTCCTCTACTACGTCGCTCTGATCCTGCGTGAAGCCAAAGAAGGCGAGAACGACGAGATTCTCCTTGAGAACGTCGAAATTCTCCGCGGAAGCGATCCCCGCGCCTTCTCTTTCCTCAAGGCGGAAGTAAAAGCGGCGGCGGAAGCCCTCGGATACGCCGAGGAGGAGTATGACGTCCGCTTCGTCTGCGTGCCCTATGGCGCGGACGGCTCGTTCGATTACGCGATCACTCTGACGGATGACGACCGGATGCCGGTCGTCACCGCCGGCGGCGTCAGCGTCACGGCGAAAGTCACCGGGAATAAAGAAGCCGTCATTGAGATCGTCCCCGAAAAAGACGGCTACTGGACGATCACGTCGGTCTCCTCCATCGATACGGTCGGCTGGGTGCTTGACGAAAACGGCGAGCAGATCGTGTGGAACGACGACGGCGGATCGGGGAACAATTTCCTGATCCTGGAACTCTATCTTTCCGCCGGAAAAAGCTATTCTCTGCATACAAAATTTTACGGAGATGGTTTCGCACGGTACACCGTCTCCTTTGAGCAGCAAGTGAACGGAGAAGATCCGGCTGATGCATGACGGAGAGGTGATCTTTGAAGCTCCGTTGCATCAGATCGTATAACGAAAAAACCGATCGTCAACTTTTCTCCCTCCCGGGAAGCGCCGGGAGGGAGATTTCTTCGGGAAAGGACTTGCTTTTTCCGCGCGCGTGTGTTATAATAGGCTGAAACAAAACGAGGAGAGCCGGTTATGTTCCGCTACGAAACCCACCTGCACACCGCCCCGGTCAGCAAATGCGCCAAGGCGACCGTGCGCGAAACGCTTGAATTTTATCACGAAAAAGGCTACGACGGCGTATTTATCACCAATCATTTTCTGGACGGAAACGTCAATATCGACCGCTCGCTGCCTTATGAAGAAAAACTCGCCTTCTATCTTTCGGACTACGAGGAGGCGCTCAGACTTGCGCCCGAAATCGGGATCAAGGTCTTTTTCGGCGTCGAGCTGTCCTACGGCGGAACCGATTTTCTCATCTACTGTCTTCCGCCCGAATGGTACTTTGCGCATCCGGAGATCATGGAGATGAAAAAGAGCGAGGAACTCGCCTTTATGCGCGAAGAAGGCGCCCTCGTCATTCAGGCGCACCCATTCCGCGAAGCGCGGTATATCGACCATATCCGCCTCTATCCCCGACAGATCGACGGCGTGGAGGTCATCAACGCCTGCCGCACCGATCTCGAAAATCAGCTCGCCTCGGTTTACGCGCAAAGCTACGGCCTGCTGAAAACCGCCGGCTCGGACAATCACTGCGCCGGGGCGATCCCAAGACTCAGCGGGATCGAGACCGAGGAGGAGATCCGCTCCCCCGAAGATTACGCACGCCTCCTCCGGGAGCATAAAGTTTGTATCTTTGACCGCAAGAACAGCTTGTAACCGCAAAAGAGTGTTTGCAAACTTATCTTTACAAATTCTCATTCCGGGATCTTCGCGGCGATCCTTTCCTTGCGGGAGGGGATCGCGCTGGCAGAGCCTTCCGGAAGACCTCCGGAGGACTTCTTTGGCAGCGATCGGGGAGAGCTCGCGGCGAAGAAAATGCGTCCGGATCGTGAATAAATTGTAAAAGGTTTGTGAACAGTTTGCAAAACGCTTGATTTTTTGCGCGCGATCGATTATAATGATATTGTAAATCACCGAATGGAGAAACTATGTTAGAACTCAGAAACATCTCTTTTTCCGCCGAGGAAGACGGCTCCGGAAAAGAGATCCTCAAAGACGTCAATCTGAAAATGGACGAGCGCTTCATCGCCTTCACCGGTCCGAACGGAGGCGGAAAGTCCACCTTGGCCCGGATCATCATGGGCATCGTCAAGCCGACGAGCGGCAGGATCTTCTTCGACGGGCAGGACATCACCGATCTCTCGATCACTGAGCGGGCGAATCTCGGCATTTCCTTCGCCTTCCAGCAGCCGGTCAAATTCAAGGGGATCACCGTTTCGGATCTGATCCACCTCGCCGCCGGCAAAAAACTTTCCTTTGGCGAGGTCTGCGAATATCTTTCGGAGGTCGGACTCTGCGCGCGCGAATACGTCAACCGCGAGGTGAACGCCAGCCTTTCGGGCGGAGAACTCAAGCGCATCGAGATCGCCGTCACCCTTGCCAGAGGCAGCCGCTTCACCGTGTTTGACGAGCCGGAAGCCGGTATCGACCTCTGGAGCTTCAACAGCCTGATCACCGTTTTCGAGCGGCTTTCCAAAAAGACGGCGGGGAGCATCCTCATCATCTCCCATCAGGAGCGCATCCTCAATATTGCCGACCGCATCGTCGTCATCTCCGGCGGCCGCATCGTCAAGGACGGCACGAAGGACGAGATCCTGCCCGACCTGATGACCGGCAGCTTCGCCTGCCGTGCGCTCGAAAAGAAGGAGGAGGCGTGAGATGGAACTGAATCAGACCAAAATGAACCTGCTGCGCGAGATCGCCGGTCTCGAAGCCGTTCCGCAGGGAGCGTATAACATCCGTGATAACGGAAAACTCGCCGGCAGAAATACCACGGCGAATATCGATATCGTGACCAAGACCGATAAGCCGGGCATCGATATCATCGTCAAACCCGGTACGAAGGGCGAGCGCGTGGACATCCCGGTGATCCTGACCGAAACCGGGCTTAACGACCTCGTTTACAACGACTTCTTCATCGGAGACGACGCCGACGTCGTCATCGTCGCCGGCTGCGGCATTCACAACGCCGGCGGGCTCAAGAGCGAGCACGACGGCATCCACGCTTTCCACATCGGCAAAAACGCGAAGGTGCTTTACGTTGAAAAGCACTATGGCGAGGGCGAAGGCACCGGCGAGCGCATCCTGAATCCCACCACCCTGATCGAGATCGACGAGGGCGGCTCCATGACGATGGAGAGCGCGCAGATCAAGGGCGTCGATTCCACCGACCGCGTGACCAAAGCCACCCTGAAAGCCCGCGCAACGCTGATCGTGCGCGAGAAGATCATGACGCACGGCAAGCAATTCGCCAAGACCGATTTTCACGTCGTTCTCGAAGGCGAGGATTCCGGCGCGCATCTGATCTCCCGCTCGATCGCCAAGGACGAGTCGCATCAGCATTTCGTCTCCTGCGTGGACGGCAACAACCGTTCGAGCGGCCACACCGAGTGCGACGCGATCATTATGGGAAGCGGAACCGTCACGGCGGAGCCGCGCCTGAACGCAAACCACATCGAGGCAAGCCTCATCCACGAGGCGGCGATCGGAAAGATCGCCGGCGAACAGCTCATCAAGCTTATGACGCTCGGGTTGACCGAGAAGGAAGCCGAAGAGCAGATCGTCAACGGATTTTTGAAATAAATTCTAACAATTCTTTACATTTTCTGCATAGAAAGGCGAAGATATGCCTGTCAGTGCGACCGAGATCATCGGTCAGATCTTCGGCTGGATCGCCACGATCCTGACCTTTATTTCCTATCAGATGAAAACGCCGAAACGCCTGCTCATCGTGCAGTCGGCGTCCACCGCGGCGATCATGATCAGTTATTTCTTTCTCGGCGCGACCGAGGGGATGCTGCTCAACGCCGTCTGCATCCTGCGCAATATCGTCTATTATTTCCGGAAGGTAAAATTTTTCTCCTATCGCTTCTGGCCGTATCTGCTTGCGGCGGCGATGGTCGCCCTTGCGGCGATCTCCTGGAAGGGGCCGATCACGCTCCTGATCATGATCCCCCTCGTTTCCAATACGATCTGCCTCTCGCTCGGAAACAATCAGATCCTTCGCGCCAGCATCCTCATCACCTGCACGCTGATCATCCTTTATAATATTTATTTCTCCGTCTGGGGCGGCGTGGTGAACGAATCGGTCGCCATCGTCTCCTCGGCGATCGGCTTGATCCGCTATCGCAAGCCGAAAAAGCAAGACTCCGACGAAAAGATCTCCTCCGTGTAGCTTGCGAAGTTTACAATTTGTTCACAAAATATCCGAAACTTTCCCGAAAAGATTCCGTCTTATAGAGTGAAAGAGAAGGATATTTTTCAAAAAAACAAAATGAAAAGGAGAACTGCCATGAAAACCAATCTTACAAGATGTGTTGTCGCCCTCCTCGCTCTGCTTGCGATGCTGCTGTCGTTTGCTTCCTGCTCGATGATGCACGCCG
>CADBPA010000054.1 GCA_902796505.1 uncultured Ruminococcus sp. | reverse complement strand
TTCCTCCGACGATCCGGATCTTCTCGCTCCCCCTGCCGGACAAGCCCGGCTGACGATCCTGCCGCGCCCGGTCGAGGCGGTCTATTCGGAGACCGAACTCGTCTACAACGGAGAAGCGCAGGCGCCCACCGCTTGCTTTGAAACGGTTTCGGGCGCGCACCGCTCGCTTACCGTGTCCGGCGGCAGGATCGACGCCGGGGAGAATTATCTCGCCTCGGTCTGCTCGCCGGACGGCGATTATACGATCCTGAACCCCACCTGCCTCTTTTCCATTGCCAAGGCGGAAATCGACCTTTCGGGCGCGGTCTGGTCGCCGTCCGACCTCGTCTATAACGGAGAAATACAGGCGGTCTCGCTTTCGGGGCTTCCGGAGGGCGTCACCCTCCTCGGTTATACCGACGCCGCCTTTACCGACGCCGGGGACTATCTCGCCGTCGCCAAGCTCTCCTTCGACCGCCGCAATTTTATCGGCGAGGAAACGATCTCCCACCCCTTCCGCATCCGCCGGGCGCAGTACGATCTCTCGTCGTTCTCCTTTTCGGACGAGAGCGCGACCTATGACGGCGAGGCGCACTATCCCGCCTTTTCGGGATCGCTCCCGGTCGGCGCGGACGGCGTTCCCCTGACCTTCGCCTTTTCCGTCGGCGTGATCCACGCGGCAAGATCGGTCCCCGTCACCGTCTCGTTTTCCTCGGAGAGCAAAAATTACGAGATCCCGCAGCCGCTCACCCGGCTCGTCACCGTCTCGCCCGCGCGCGTCCGCCTTTCGTGGAGCGGGGAGACCTTCGTCTACGACGGATCCGCGCATTGCCCGACCGCTTCCTGCCCGGTCTCATCGGTCACGGTGACCGGCGGCGCTGTCCGGGCGGGCGAATACGTCGCCGCGGCGGTCCTGACCTCCCCCGACTATCTCCCCGAAAACCCTACCTTCCGCTTCACCGTGGGGAAGGCGGAAAACCGCTTCCTTGCGCTTCCCGCCGATCTGACCGTCTATGAAAGCCAGGTCGCCCTGCCGACCGTCCGAACGCTTTACGGCAGCCCCTCCGCCGCCTTTTTCACCGACGAGCGCGGCGCCTCTCCCTGTCCCGCTCCGACCTCGCCCGGCGTGTATTATTATCGCTTCGCGGTCGCCGGAGATGAAAATATCCTTCCGGTTGCCACGGGGCTTTACCGGCTGGAGATCCTCCCGGTGCTTCCGCTCTCGCTCTCGGTCGTTCTTCAGCGCGAAGACTTCCCGGCGTGCGCTCTGCCGGACGCGCCGGACTTTGCCGCAACGCTTCTTCTGACCGACGGCAGCGAAAGGCGGCTCTCCGTCGGCGAGATCGTCTG
The DNA here is from genome assembly GCA_902796505.1 of uncultured Ruminococcus sp. GTDB lineage: Bacteria > Bacillota > Clostridia > Oscillospirales > CAG-272 > UBA1740. Next base: position 2,648 of record CADBPA010000054.1, on the reverse strand, counting down.
CGACCTTCCGCACTTCGGCGACGTTGCTTTGACCTTCCGCGCCTGCGGACTCGCCGTCACCGTCCCGGCAAAGATCGTCCGCGCCTCCTATCCGACCGAGCGCACGCATTGGGAAAACACCGATTTCGTCTACGACGGGTGCGCGCACTCCCCCTCGCTCGTCTCGCTTCCCGAAGGGATCACGCTCCTTTCGGTCACGTCCGCGACGGCGGCAGGGAGCTACCCGGTCGATTTCCTTCTCGATTACGACCGGGAAAACTATCTGCCCCCCGAAATTCCGCCCTGCACGCTGACGATCGGAAAGCGCGTCGTCCCTCTCCCCGATCTTTCGGGCTTCACCTATCGGGGAAGAGACTTCACGCCGCACCTGCCGGAGGACGCCGCCTATACGGCGGAATTTCCTCTCGTCACCGCGCCGGGAGACTACCGCGTTCTGCTCCGGCTTACCGATCCCGGCAATACCGCCTTCGCCGGCGCGCAGTCTGCCGAACTTTCGCTGACCTTCCACGTTCCGCGCGAGACCGGCGCCGCCTATCTTCTTCTCCTGATCCTCGCCGCCGTCCTCTTTCTCCTGATGCTCTTTATCCTGATCTTCCGCCGTCCGCGCCCGCGCTTTTTCCTGCTTGCCCCAGGAAGCGATCCGGTACGGAAAGGAGGGCGAGGGGCGCTCCCCGGCGCGCCGGAACGGATGCTGCCGGACGCCGCCGCCGATCTTCCGGCACAGTCGCCCGACCGCTCGGTCGCGCCGCTTTATAACATTCTCTCGGTCGATCCGGACCGCGCCGACCGGATGATCTCCGACAGCCTTGCGAAAAACCTTCTCGAAAAGCGCGATCTCGTCGTCTATACCTCCGGCCGCCGCCGCGCGATCGTCAACGTCGATACCCTCTCCGAGCATTTTTCTGCGGGAGACCGGGTAGATATCAATCTGCTCAAAGAGCGCGGCCTGATCCCGACGGACGCCGGAAAACTGAAGGTGCTTGCCCGCGGCGTGATCGATAAACCCCTCACCGTCCTCGCCGATTCCTTCACCCCCTGCGCCGTCAAAATGATCGCGCTGACCGGCGGCAGATGTACGGTCGCCAAAACGGTGCCGATCAAAAAATATCGCGGATAATTTTCCTTTTCGCTTGCAAACGTCCGCGCGGCGTGCTATAATGGAGAAAAAGAACGAAAAGGAGTCCTTCCGATGAGAAAATATCTTCTGCCGGAGAGCGGGCATTTCTATAAAGCCAATCTCCATTGCCACACCACCTGCTCGGACGGGAAATGCACCCCGGAGCAGATCAAGCAGATCTACCGCGATCACGGCTACTCGATCGTCGCCTTCACCGATCACGACGTCCTCCTTGCGCACGACGAACTGCGCGACGAGACCTTCCTGCCGCTGCACGGCTACGAAATGGAGATCAACGAGCAGAAGGACGGAGAATACCGCTTCAAAAAGACCTGCCACATCTGCCTCATCGCCTTGGAGCCGGACAATCTGACGCAGGTCTGCTATCACCGGACGAAATATCTCTTCGGCAACGCCCCCTCCTTCCGCGATCAGATCCGTTTTGACGAGTCGCTTCCGGATTACGAGCGCGTCTATTCCTCCGAGGGGATCACCGAGATCATCCGCACCGCGCGCAAAGCCGGATTCTTCGTCACCTATAATCACCCCGAATGGTCGCAGGAATCCTATCCCGAATATATGGGCTATCACGGCATGAACGCCATGGAGATCTGCAACTACGGCTGTCTCATCGAAGGCTATGACGATTATAATCCCCGTGTGTACGACGATATGCTGCGCGGCGGCGAGCGGATCTATTGCACCGCGACCGACGATAACCACAACGGCCGCCCGGTCGGTCACCCGAAGTGCGATTCCTTCGGCGGCTTTACGGTGATCAAAGCCGAAAGCCTCGATTACCGCGCGGTGACGGCGGCGCTCGAAGCCGGGCATTTCTACGCCTCGCAGGGGCCCGAGATCCGCGAGCTGTATCTTGAGGACGGCGCCGTCCGTATCGTCTGTTCTCCGGCGCGGAAAATCTCGCTCCGCACGGCAAACCGCCGCTGCGGCTCGTTCGTTGCGGAAGAAGGGAAGAGCCTGACCGAGGCGACCTTCCCGATCACCCCGGCGGACGGTTACTTCCGCCTGACGGTCGAGGATCATCGCGGCAAGCCGGCGAATACCAACGCTTATTTTACCGACGAGGTCCTTTGAGGGCGCGCCGGGATCCGAGAAAAAACGAGAGGGAGAGACCGGAGGCGGCGCTCTCCCTTTTGCCTGCTTCAAACTGCCCGAATCCCGGCATTTCTTTGGTAATTTTGTTGTAAAAAATGCTCTTTTTTGATGAAATATTACCAAAGCCCTTGCAATTTTCCGTAAACTGTGCTATAATGTGCTATCATACAGAATCTAATACAACCTTTTTCGGAGGAATTTATGTCTACCGCGCGTTTTGATACCAAAAAACTCACCCGCGTTGCGCTTCTCGCCGCGCTGGTCATCGTCTTTCAGGTTCTTGCCGCCTATATCAAGATCGGCGAGCTTTCGCTGAATCTTTCGCTCGTTCCCGTCGTCATCGGAGCCGTGCTTTACGGTCCTCTGGTCGGAGGTCTGCTCGGCGGCGTTTCCGCCGTCGTCATTCTTGCGATGC
>CADBPA010000053.1 GCA_902796505.1 uncultured Ruminococcus sp. | reverse complement strand
GCCTTGAAGCGGACTTCTCCGTCTTTATTCAAGAGCTTCAGAGAAAGCATAAAGGTATTTCCTTTCCGGGGCGGTCACGCGGCGGCGGGAGAGGAAGCGCGGCAAGGCGCGAAGCGGCAGAGCGCGGCAAGGCGCAAAGCACGGCAAGGCGCAAAGCACGGCAAGGCGCGAAGCACGGCAAGGCGCAGAGCGCGGCAGGGCGCGAAGCACGGCAAGACGCGAAGCACAGCAGGGCGCGAAGCACGGCAAGGCGCAGAGCGCGGCAAGGCGCAGAGCGGCAAAGCGCAGAGCGCGGCAAGGCGCAGAGCGCAGCATTGCGCGGCAAAAGTTCCCTCTCGCGGAAAGATCCGGAGATTACCCCATAATGATCTATTCTTATCATACCATAACTTCGCGCGGAAATCAAGCCCGGAGGCGTTCTTTTTTTATAAATTTTTTATAGAAAAAACCGATCTTCCTCGCGGCGGTTTCGATCCGCGCCGTTTTCCGCGGAACAGGGGAAAGAGATCGCACGCGGTTTTCGGCGAACGAAAAGATCCCGCCCGAAGGCAGGATCGAAAAATTTTACCGTTTTTGTTATTCCCGCAAAAGCCAGCCGATCAGCCACACCGAACGGATCCCTTCGTATCCGGCGATCGGATCGGGATCGAGCGAGAGGACGATCTTTTCGTATTGATCGGAGATCCTTCGCAGCGGAGCAAGCTCGCGCTCCCGGACTTCTTCGCTTTGCATCGATTCGGTGACCTGATAGTATTTCTTTTCGCCGGCTTTCACCGCGACGAAATCCACTTCCCTCTCGCCGACCTTGCCGACCGCGACGTCATATCCGCGGCGGAGAAGTTCGAGATAGACGATATTCTCCAGAATATGCCCTCTGTCCCGGTCGGATATGCCGAGCAGATAATTGCGCAGTCCGACGTCCACGATATAATATTTTCCGAGCGTTCGCAGGTATTCCTTCCCCTTGACGTCAAAACGCCGGGCTTCGTAAAAGAAATAGTTTTCGAGAAGTGCGCCGATATAGTTTTGTACGGTATGCGCGCTCGGCGCGCCTTTGCGCCCCCGCTCCTCGAGAAGCCCCGCGCTCGCAAGGGTATTGCCGATCGACGAGATCGAAACGCTGCTTCCGATATTATCCGCGAGAAAGAGGATGATCCTGCGCAGAAGCGAAGGATCGTTGATCTGCCGGACGCCTTTTCGCTTCTCCCTCTCCATCACGTCGCGGACAACGACGGTCGAGTAGATCCCTTCGAGCAGAGCAAACGCTTTTTCCTGATCCAGCCCGACGTCGGCGATCCCCGGCATTCCGCCGAAGCGCAGGTAAGCGGCAAAGGCTTCTTTCGGATCGTAATACTCGCCGTTCGCGCCGAGGATCTGCAGGCGGGTGCCGCCGAAAGCGCTCTCGCTCTCCCGGACGGAAAAGCCGTTGAAATCCAGAAATTCCCGGAACGAAAGCGGAAGCATCCGGATCTCCACGCACCGGCCGGAAAGATAGGTGGAATATTCCGAGGAGAGCAGCCACGCGTTCGAGCCGGTGACGTAAATATCGCAGTCGAAATCGACGCGGAAGGCGTTGACCGCGTTCTCCCAACCGCAGATGCGCTGAATTTCGTCGAAGAAGAGATAGATCCTTCGCCCGGCGGGGACGCGCTCCTTTACGTATCGATAAAGGCTTTCTTCGGTCATATCGCGAAATTCGTAGGATTCAAAGTTCATCTCGAGGATCTGATCGGCGGCAACGCCGCTCTCCCGCAGATGGAGGACCATCAGCTTCAGCAGGCTGGATTTTCCGCAGCGGCGGATGCCCGTGACGACCTTGACCGGCTCGGTATCCCGGAATCCGATCAGTTTTTTCAGATAAAAATCTCTCTTTTTCAGTTCGTGCGTTCCGATCATACGCGCCGCCGTCCTTCCCTGTATCGGCGGATCGCCCGTTTTCCGCGATCCGTTCTCTGCTTTTACTATACCACATCCGCTCCGAAAAATCAAGACTTTTTGCAATGAAATGCAAAAACTTTTGAAAATTTTATTTTTTTGCAATCCAATGCAAAAACTTTTGAAAAAAAGAAGTTTCTGCAGTTGAATGCAAAAACTTCTTCCTTGATTTTCCTGAAAATGCGCGTTCGAGGATCGGAAAAAGACCGCGGCGGGCGGTCTTTTTTTGGATCTGCTTTTTACTTTTTGCGGTAGTAGGGGGAGAAGAAGGCGGCAGTCGCTTCGGTTTTCGGGAAATAATAGCCGACGCCGTTTTTGCCGCGGATCAGGATATAGGAGGTATACGGACGGATGCTGCGGACGCCGTCGTCGGGAAGAAGCCCGGTGCTCTCGGTGTTCGGATCGGTGAGGCGGAAGCCGTTCTCCTCGCGCGTGATCTGCATCGGTATTCCGCCGGAGCTTTTTTCCGTCGCGGAAAGGATCATCCGCCGGATGCGGAAAAAGAAGATCACGCCGCAGACGAGCTCGACCGCCGCGACGATCAGAAGTCCGAAAACGTTCGCGCTGAAGAAGGCAAGCACGATCGCCGCGACGAGCAGGATCGCCGCGAAAATGAAGATGAAAAGCGTTCCCCGCAGAGCCGCCTCGTTCGCCATGCGCTTGATCTGCTCCGGGGTGAAGGAATATTCGAGCATAAAATTTTCCTTTCCTGATTAAATTCCCGCCGTCAGGCGCGCAGGAGCGCGGCGAGTTCTTCGACGGTTTTGAGATAAAAATCGCAGTTTTTGCGCATAAAACGCTCGATCGAGGGGATCGCATACGCCCATCCGGCGGCGGCGAAATCGCATCCGGCGGCGCGCGCCATATCGTAGCCGGGTTTCAGATCGTCCACGACGAGGATCTCGGAGGGGGCAAGGCGGTATTTTTTCTGGAGATCGAGCAGGGTGTAAGGCGAGGGCTTGCGCTGTTCGGGCGGAATGTCCCAGCCGTAAATGACGTCGGGCATCGGGAGCCGATTCGCCTTGTAATCGCGCTCGATATAGCCGGAATAGGAATGGCTGTCCACGGCGATGATACCGCCCGCCGCGCGGAAGTCCCGGATGATCTCCCCGATACCGGGATAGGCGACCGGGATATGCCGCTCGACATACTCGCGCCAGAATCTCTCCTCCTCGTCCATTTCTTCGGGCGAGAGGCCGCACTCGTCGGCGAGCAGCGAGAGGATGCCGGGGTGAAAATTCTTTTCGATATAGTCCTCGAAGGTATAGCGGTCGGCAAGCGCCGGGCGGCGAAGCTTCAGATATTCGACGAAGCTCGGAAAATGGATGGTCGCCGAGCTGTTCACCACCGTGTCGTCGTGGTCGAGGACGAGGCATTTGTATTTCATGGCATTGTCCTCCGTCAGCCGCCGAATTTGAGGTCGAGGATGGAGATACGCGGCGTGGCGACGCTGCAATCGGATCGCTCGACGGTCAGCGTGCGCCCGTGCGTGAGCGATTCCCACTCTTCCGCCGAGCCGCCGAAGGAGATCTCGGCGAGGCGGTCGCATCCGCCGAAGAGGTCGAGGTCCTCGAGCTCCTTCACGCCCTTCGGGATGGCGATGCGGACGAGCGAGGTGCAGGAGGCGAAGGCGTCGTAGCCGATCTCGGCAAGCCCCATCGGCAGGATCAGCGAGGCGAGTTTTTTGCAGCCCTTGAAGGCGCGCCTGCCGATCTTATGAAGGCGGCGCGGCAGATCCACCGCGGTGAGCGAGCGACAGCCCTCGAAGGTCGATTCGTCGATCAGCCCCATATTGTCCGAAAGCTTGACGGCTTCGAGCGAATAGCAGGAAGCGAAGGCGTTGAATTCGAGCAGATAGCAGCTGTCGGGGATCGTGACGTCGCGCAGGTTGAAGCAGAAGGCGAACGCGCCGGAGCCGATCGTCTCGACCGCCTCGGAGAGCCGGATCCGCGAAAGCACCGCGCATCCCTCAAAACAGCCCTCGCCGATACGGTGAACGCTGTCGGGCATATAGAAGGAGGTCAGCTCGGGACAGAAGGCGAACGCCTCGTCTCCGATCTCGGTGCATCCCGGCGCAAACTCGACCGCGCGCAGCTTGGCGCAGCCCGAAAAGGCGCAGGCGGAGATCCGCTTGACGCTTCCCGGAATCGAGACCGTCTCGAGATTCTGAAAATCCCGGAAGGCGTTTTCGGCGATCTCCACCGTCCCGTCGGGGATCTTGAGATGCGCGTTTTCCGGCAGATCTTCGTAAAGACCGGCGTAGACGACGTGGTCAAGTTCGTTTTCGGCTTTCGGCTCGTTTTCGGGAGAGCCGAAGAAAAATTCAGGCGTCATGGAAAGAATGATTGTCCTTTTTTTGATTTTTTTGCGGTGCGGCTTCCGCTTTGCCCCGGTTTTGCGCCGGAGCGTGACTCACACCGTAGGGGCGGCGCTTCAGCCCCGCCCGCAAGAGCAGGAAAAAGAAGAAAGAGTCGGTTTTGCAAAACGGCACGGAAAATGCGGCGAAGCCGTTCCGATCAACCCATGCGGCGCAATATCAATATACCGGAACAGAGCGGTTACCGGGCTTTTTTCGGGCGGGGCTAAAGCACCGCCCCTACGGTTGTAACACAGCTTTCGCGATAAGATGTAGTTTGGTGCGTCCGAAGGTTTCCGAATCGGAAAGCCCCTCTTTTTGCAAAAGTTTTTCCGTAAAAAAAGATGGCAAAGCAAGGCTTCCGCTTTTCCCCGGTTTCGCGCCGGAGCGTGACTCACACCGTAGGGGCGGTGCTTCAGCCCCGCCCGCAAGAGCAGGAAAAAGAAGAAAGAGTCGGTTTTGCAAAACGGCACGGAAAATGCGGCGGAGCCGTTCCGATCAACCAATGCGGAGCAATATCAATATACCGGAACAGAGCGGTTACCGGGCTTTTTCGGGCGGGGCGGAGCCGTTCCGATCAACCAATGCGGCGCAATATGCATAGGTGCCGGAACGGAGCACCGCCCCTACGGTCGTAACATAGCTTTCGCGCAAAAGCGCATATCTCCTCTCCCCCGGCGGAAGAGCCGAGGGAGGAAAGGATCGGTTTTTCGGGAGAGGTTTATTTCAGTTTGGCGAGCGCTTCGGTGAGAGACGCGCGCATTTCGAGATATTTCTGCAGTTTCGCGCGCTCCATTTCGACGACGGCGGCAGGCGCTTTCGAGACGAAGCCTTCGTTTTCGAGCTTCTTCGACACGCGCAGGATCTCGCCCTCGTTCTTTTCGTACTCGGCGGTCAGGCGTGCGCGCTCCTTCTCAAAGTCGATGACCTCGGCGAGAGGGATATAGAGGTTTCCGGCGTCGGTCGCGATCGAGACGGCGTCGTCCGCCGGGTAGGAATCGACGATCGCAAGCTCGGAGACCGAGGCGAGCTTCTGCAGGAATTTTTCGGTGTTGCGGAAGCTGTCCTCGTATTTGGTGACGACGAAGAGCTTCGCCTTCTTCGAGGGGGCGACGTTCATCTCGCTGCGGCGGGTACGGATCGCGGTGATGCAGGCGATGATGCGCTCGATGTCCTGCTCCTCGGCGGGGTACTCGCGCTTTTCGTCGTAGACCGGGTAGGGCGCGATCATGATCGATTCGCCCTCGTGCGGCAGAGCCTGCCAGATCTCCTCGGTGACGAACGGCATAAAGGGATGCAGAAGCTTCAGGATGCCGGTGAGGACGTAGACGAGGACGCGCTTGACGGTCAGGGCGGGTCTGCCGCCGTCGAAGATGCGGCTCTTCGCCATCTCGATATACCAGTCGCAGAAGCGATCCCAGGTGAAGGAATAGATCTCCGCGAGGGCGACGCCGATCTCGTAGTGATCGAGATTTTCGTTGACGGTCCTGACGATGCGGTTGAACTCCGAGAGGATCCACTTGTCCTCGATGGCAAGTTCTTCCTCTGCGGGAAGGGCAAGCAGTTCTTCGTCCTCCTCGGTCAGATTCATCAGCACGAAGCGCGAGGCGTTCCAGAGCTTATTGACGAAATTGCGCGCCGATTCGATCTTCTCGTCCGAGAAACGCATATCGTTGCCGGGGGCGTTTCCGGTGGCGAGCGCGAAGCGGAGGGCGTCCGCGCCGTACTGCTCGATGATCTTCAGCGGATCGATGCCGTTGCCGAGAGATTTCGACATCTTTCTTCCCTGCGCGTCACGCACAAGGCCGTGGATAAAGACGGTCGAGAAGGGCTTCTTTCCGGTGTGTTCGAGGCCGGAGAAGATCATTCTCGCCACCCAGAAGAAGATGATGTCGTAACCCGTGACGAGGACGTTCGTCGGATAATACCGTGCAAGATCCTCGGTCTGCTCCGGCCAGCCGAGCGTGGAGAAGGGCCAGAGGGCGGAGGAGAACCAGGTGTCGAGCACGTCCTCCTCCCGGCGCACCGGCGCGCCGCACTTCGGGCAGACCTCGATATCCTCTTTCGAGACGGTCATCTCGCCGCAGGCGTCGCAGTAGAACGCCGGGATGCGGTGTCCCCACCAGAGCTGGCGCGAGATGCACCAGTCGTGGCAGTTTTCCATCCAATTGGTATAGGTCTTGGTGAAGCGTTCGGGGCGGAAGCGGATCTCGCCGGAGGTCACGGCTTCGAGCGCCGGCTTGGCGAGCGGCTCCATTTTCACGAACCACTGATCGGAGGTCAGCGGCTCGACGGTGGTCTTACAGCGGTAGCAGGTGCCGACGTTATGCACGCACGGCTCGACTTTGACAAGGTATCCCTGCTCTTCGAGATCTTTGACCATCTCGCGGCGCGCCTCGAAGCGATCCATGCCGGCGTATTTTCCGCCGTACTCTGCGCTGATGGTGGCGTCGTCGTTCATCACCTTGATGACCGGCAGGTCGTGGCGCTTGCCGACCTCGAAGTCGTTCGGATCGTGCGCCGGAGTGATCTTCACACAGCCGGTGCCGAAATCGCGCTCGACGTATTCGTCGGCGATGACCGGGATCTCGCGGCCGACGAGCGGCAGGATCAGCGTTTTTCCGACAAGGTCGGCGTAGCGGTCGTCCTCCGGGTGAACGGCGACGGCGGTATCGCCGAGCATCGTTTCGGGGCGGGTGGTCGCCACGGTGACGAAGCGGCCTTCCTCTCCCTTCACCGGGTAGCGGATGTGCCAGAAATTGCCGTTCTGCTCGGTATATTCGACCTCGGCGTCCGAGAGGGCGGTGCGGCAATGGGGGCACCAGTTGATGATGCGGAAGCCGCGGTAGATGAGCCCTTTATTATAGAGGTTGACGAACACCTCGCGCACGGCTTTGGAACAGCCCTCGTCCATCGTGAAGCGCTCGTGATCCCAATCGCAGGACGAGCCGAGTTTCTTCAATTGGTTGATGATGCGCGAGCCGTACTGCTTTTTCCAGTCCCAGACGCGCTCAAGGAATTTCTCGCGGCCGAGGTCGTATCTCGTCAGCCCCTCGTTGACGCGAAGCTGCTCTTCGACCTTGATCTGCGTGGCGATGCCGGCGTGGTCGGTGCCGGGGATCCAGAGGGTGGAGTAGCCCTGCATCCGCTTGTAGCGGACGAGGATGTCCTGAAGCGTTTCGTCGAGCGCGTGCCCCATGTGAAGCTGCCCGGTCACGTTCGGGGGCGGAATGACGATCGAGAAGGGCTTTTTCTTCTTGTCGGGATCCGGCTTGAAGTATCCTTTCTGCTGCCATTCGGCGTAGATCCGATCCTCAAAGTCCAGCGGATCGTAGTTCTTCGGAAGTTCTTTACGCATATTATTTGATCCTTTCGGAATGTATTTTGTAAACTTTTGTTATGATTTATCGCTTTTTCTGCCGCTTTGATCGGCAAAGAAAGTCGATGAAACGTTTTATATTCTTCACCTGAAAATCAGCAAGGCGAGCGGAGGCGGAACGGAACGGGGAGAGCGGCGAGAGATTTTTTCGTATCGCAAAGCCACAAAAGCGAAGGAATACTTTGTGTATTTCGAGCTTTTGCGGTGAAGCGAGGCGGAAAAAGCTCCGTCGGGATCGGCGTTCCGCGTCCGCCAACGGTCGCCGAAAAAATGTATTTCGAGCGCTTGCGGTGAAGCGAGGCGGAAAAAGATCCGTCGGGATCGGCGTTCCGCGTCCGCCGACGCTTGCCAAGACAAAAGAAAGCCCCGAAAGCAAACGGACAACGATTTGCTTTCGGGGCGTCAAAACGCGGTACCACCCGATTTCAAAGGAGCGCGGCTTTTCAAAGAGTCGCGGTTTCCTTCCTCTTCGGCCTTAACGCGGCGGACGGCGGATTCTACCGGGACAGCGGCGCTTCGGCGCTCCGGGCTGTCCTTTCTTTCCGCAGGTCGGGGGCGACCTTCTCCGCTTTTCTCGCAAGACTTGCACCGACCGTCTCTTCTCTTCGGCGAGTGGGGCGGATACTCTTCCCCGTCGTTCCTTTTTAGAATTATGATAGATATTAAGATTTTAACATATTACGGCGGAATTGTCAAGCCTTTTCGGAAAACATTTTTTCCCTGAGGGATCGGTTTGCGGACAGACGGTACGCCGGATCCCCGAACAACGCGTGTTTTTCGTTCCGGGGGAAAGACGCCGCCGGCAAGCGATCATTTTCCGCCGTTGATCAACAGCTGATGCTTGATATCCCAGAGCTTATGCGACAGATCGACGTAATACCGGTGCGGATTTTCAAACCGCTTCACCTCATCCCAGAGCTTATCGATCTGATCCTTGCAGTAGTCGCGGATCTCGCCGATGCGCGGCGAGGTGTAGACGCATTCGCCGTCCTTAAAGATCGGGACGAGCAGGTCGCGCACGGTGTAGTTTTCGACGGTCTTGGTCTTCCAGGTCTCGACCGGATCGAACAGTTCGAGCGGCTGATTTTCGTCGATCGTCTCGTCGTATACGCAGAGCTGGTCGGCGATCGCCTTGCCGGTCTCGCGGTCGTAGATGCGGTATACCTTCTTGAAATGCGGATTGGTGATCTTTTCGGGGTTTTCGGAGATCTTGATCTTCGGGACGATCCGCCCGTTCTCCTCTTTGGCGACCAGCTTATACACGCCGCCGAAGATCGGGCTGGATTTCGCCGTGATCAGCCGTTCGCCGACGCCGAAGGAGTCGATCTTCGCGCCCTGGTGGATGATGTCGCGGATGATGTTTTCGTCGAGCGAGTTGGAGACGACGATCTTGCATTCGGGGAAGCCCGCCTCGTCGAGCATCTTCCGCGCCTTTTTGGAAAGGTAGGTGATGTCGCCCGAATCGAGCCGGATGCCGCAGTTTTTGATGCCGAGCGGAACGAGGACCTCGCGGAAGGCTTTGATCGCGTTCGGAACGCCGGAGCGCAGAACGTCGTAGGTATCGACGAGGAGGGTGGCGTTTTGGGGATAGGTCTTGCAATAGGCGACGAACGCCTCATACTCGGTCGGGAACATCTGCACCCAGGAGTGCGCCATCGTGCCGGTGGCGGGGATCGCGTAGTCGCGGTCGGAGATGGTGCAGGCGGTGGCGGCACAGCCGCCGATATACGCCGCGCGCGCACCGAGGATCGCACCGTCCGCTCCCTGCGCTCTGCGCGAGCCGAATTCGGCGACCGGTCTGCCGTCCGCCGCGCGCACGACGCGGTTGGCTTTCGTGGCGATCAGCGACTGGTGGTTGAGCGAGAGGAGGACGAAGGTCTCGATGAACTGCGCCTCGATGGAGGGGGCGCGCACCGTCATGATCGGCTCGCCGGGGAAGATCGGCGTTCCTTCGGGGACCGCCCAGATGTCGCCCGTGAAGCGGAATCTGCGAAGGTAGTCGAGAAATTTTTCCGAGAACATCTTCTTTTCGCGCAGGAAGGCGACGTCCTCCTCGGTGAAGGAGAGATTTTTGATATAGTCGATCACCTGGTCAAGTCCCGCGGCAATAGCGAAGCCGCCGCCGTCCGGGACGGTGCGGAAAAAGACGTCGAAATAGGCGATCTCGTCGCCCTTTCCGAGTTCAAAATAGCCGTTGGCCATGGTGAGTTCGTAAAAATCGCAAAGGAGAGTCTGATTGGCTTTCATAAAGGATTCCTTTCGGTCGTTTTTGGGGGATGATCAGAGGTCGAGCCGCAGGTCGCCGTCCTTGATCCAGCCGACCTTGCGCAGAAGCTCCGAGAAAAGAAGCGAGAGCGCGGCGGGGAGAAGGAAGCAGACGAGCAGGACGCCGAAGGCGGAGCGCGCCGT
>CADBPA010000052.1 GCA_902796505.1 uncultured Ruminococcus sp. | reverse complement strand
CATTTACGGCGTCCTTTCCAAAATTGATGGCAACAGTATAGCACGCTTTTTTGCGCTTGTCAAGAGGTTTTTTGAAAAAATATTCGGGAAAATTTCGCTTCCCTGCATATTGATGCCGGAGACGGGCTTATTTTTCGCGCTTTGCTTCCCTTTTTGCGCGCCGTTTTGCCCGGCGCTCCGCCGAAAACGGATTGAGGCCGCGCAGGAAGGCTTTCAGGCGCTTGGAACGGCGGAAGGATTCGAGAAGCGCCTTCGCGCGCCGGAGCGAGACCGTCCCCGCCGCCTTTTCGCGCAGATAGCGTTCGTAGGAATACAGCTCCACGTCGGCGCAGAAGGCGGCGACGTCCGGGTCTTCGTAATCCTCGGCGGCATGTTCGGTCCAGCCGAGCCGCTCGGCGTAATCCTCGTGCAGGATCCTCCAGAAAGCGGCGCGCCGGTCGGGGGACAGAAGATGATAGAGCTTATAGCAGCGGCTCGCCGAGAGATTCAGGAACCCCTTCGAGAGCGGCGCGTACATTCCGTTATGCATCATAAACTCTTTGATGTTTGCATAAATATCCGGTACGCGCGTATAATATTTTTTCATCATTTTATTGCGCGCCTGCTCGGTATACACCCGGTGATGCACGAGGATCTCGTGGCATTTGGCGATCCGCTCGGCAAGCGCGAGCGCCGAGACGGTGAAATAGACGTCCTCGAACACCCGGATCTCGCCGGGGAAGGTGAGGTTGATCTCCTCGATGAAGCGGCGGCGGAAAATCTTGTTCCAGAGATAGCCGGTGGTGGAGGAGAGGATCTCGTTCGGATATTCTCCCCCGGAGGTCACCCGACCGCCTTCGTAGATCTCGCCGTGGTCGCTGCCGATATTCGGGCGGAAGATCGCCTTTCTGTTGACGTAGAGGTCGTAGCGGCCGATGGCGATATCGAGCTTTTCGGCGGAGGCGAGACGGTAGAGCTTTTCGAGCATCTCCGGCTCAAAGAAATCGTCGGCGTCGAGGAAGGCGATATACTCCCCTCTTGCGCGGCGCAGACCGTTGTTGCGCGCGACCGACGGACCGGCGTTCGCCTCGGTGACGACGCGGATGCGGCTGTCGCTCTTCTGATATTCCCGGATCAGGTCGAAGGATCCGTCGTTCGAGCCGTCGTCGATACAGATCAGTTCGATCTCGCGCAGCGTCTGTCCGAGGACGCTGTCCATTGCGGGACGCAGATAATCATAGGCGTTATAGATCGGCATAATGACCGAGACCTTGATCGGCTCCTCGGCGCGCCGGTCTTTCGTTTCGATGCGGTCGCTCATACTGCTCTCGCCTTGCGGCGGCTCCTTTCTCCCTTTCGGGAATTTCTGTTTTTATTGTACCATTCCGGGCGGGAAATGTCAATAGTTATTTTTTCGCAAAGCAAATTTTCCGGTCGGGCTATTTTATGTGCAAAACTCACTTTTATGACAACTTTTCTTTGCGTTTTCGGCTCTTCCTTCTAAAAAATCTTTCCCGGCGCGCGAGCGCCGGGAAAGCAAAGATTATTCTTCGGGATCTTCGGAGGGCTTTTCGGGTGCGTCGTCCTCATGGACGGGACCGGATTCTCCGTCTCCCGACGCGACGTAGACGACCTCGTTCGGCTCTTCGTCGATATGCTCGTGGATGTCCTCTTCGTCCTCATCCTCGTCGCGCCTTGCGGCGGCGATCACCGCGGAGTAGGCGGACATAAGGTTCGGATCTCCCGCGTCGTCCACCTCGATGTTGTTGTACTCTTCGAGGCCGGTACCGGCAGGGATCAGCTTACCGATGATGACGTTTTCCTTCAAGCCGAGCAGCTTATCGCTCTTGCCCTTGATGGCGGACTCGGTCAGCACCTTCGTGGTCTCCTGGAAGGAGGCGGCGGAGAGGAAGGACTCGGTCATCAAGGACGCCTTGGTGATACCGAGGAGCATCGGAGCGACCTCCGCGTGGCGAAGGGTGATCTCGCCGGCGGCGATGCGCGCGTCGATCTTCTCGTTCTCCTCACGCAGTTCCAGAATATCCACGGTCGTTCCGGCGAGAAGATCGGTATCGCCCGGATCTTCGACCTTGACCTTGCGCGTCATCTGTCTCGTGATACACTCGACGTGCTTATCGTTGATCTCAACGTCCTCACCGCGGTAGACCTTCTGGACTTCGCGGATGATATAATCGTACACCGCGTCGATACCGTTCATATGCAGAACGTCGGCGGGATTCAGGAAGCCTTCGGTCAGCTGCTGACCGCGCTTGACCTCTTCGCCGTCCTCGATGCAGAGGCGCATTCCGAACGGGATCTCGTAGACGATCTCGCCGGCGGCCGGCTCGACCGGGTTCTGGATAATGACCTTCGAGAGCTTCTTATCCGAGACGATACGCGCCGTTCCGGTGTAGGCGGTGACGAGTGCGGGCTTCTTCGGGCGGCGGGCTTCAAACAGCTCCTCGACTCTCGGAAGACCTTGGGTGATATCCGATCCGGCGACGCCGCCGGTGTGGAAGGTTCTCATCGTCAGCTGCGTACCCGGCTCACCGATCGACTGCGCGGCGATAACGCCGACCGCCTCGCCGATGCTGACGGGATCGCCGTGCGCCATATCCGCGCCGTAGCAGTGGACGCAGACGCCGCGCTTGGCAAGGCAGCGCAGGATGGTGCGGACTTCGACCTCTTTGATGCCTGCCGCGATGATCTCGTTCGCCATCTCCTCGCTGATCATCGTGTTGCCGGGAACGATCAGTTCGCCGGTCTCCTCATTGACCACGTCGTTCACCGTATAGCGGCCGACCAGACGGTCGAAGAATTTCTCGACGACGTTGCCGTTGTTGACGATATCCGAGACGACGATACCGGCGGTCACGCCGCAGTCCTCCTCGCGCACGATGACGTCCTGAGAGACGTCGACCAGACGGCGGGTCAGATAACCCGAGTCGGCGGTACGCAGAGCGGTATCCGAAAGCGATTTACGCGAGCCTTTCGCGCCCATGAAATATTCGAGCATCGTCAGACCTTCGCGGAAGTTCGAGCGAATGGGAATTTCGATGGTTTTACCGTTCGTCGCAAACATCAGTCCGCGCATACCGGCAAGCTGACGCATCTGCTTCATGGAGCCTCGCGCTCCCGAAGAACAGATCATGTTCAGCGAGTTGTATTTATCCAGGTTTTCGACCAGCGCGTCGGTGACGGCGTTGGTGGTCTTATCCCAGACGTCGATGACCTGCTTGTAACGCTCGTCGTCCGAAAGCTCGCCCCAGTTGTAAAGCTCGGTGATGTCCTCGACCTTCTTGGCCGCCTCGGCGAGAAGTTCCTTCTTCTTCGGCGGAATGGTCATATCGTAAACCGAGATGGAGAGAGAGGACTTGGTCGAATACTTGTAGCCCATCGCCTTGATGTTATCGAGGACGGCCGCCGCGTCGGCAAAGCCGTGCAGGCGAATGGTGCGGTCCACGATCTCTTTGAGCTTCTTGCTGGTGGTCGCAAAATCGATCTCCAGCGAGAAGGGATCCTTCGTGCGGTCGACGTAACCGAGGTCCTGCGGAATGCGCGCGTTGAAGATCAGACGGCCGTAGGTCGCGTCGATCACCGCGCTCTTCTCTTCTCCGTCGACCGTCTTGGTCACGCGGACCTTGATCGCGGCGTGCATACCGAGCTGTTTGTTCTCGTATGCCATCTCGACCTCGTCCACGTCGCGGAACACCTTGCCCTCGCCGATCTCGCCCGGATGGTCGATCGTCAGGTAATAGGAACCGAGGACCATATCCTGCGAGGGAACGGTGACGGCTTTACCGGAAACCGGCTTCAGCAGGTTGTTCGCCGAAAGCATCAGGAAGCGGGACTCCGCCTGCGCTTCGCTCGAAAGCGGAACGTGTACCGGCATCTGGTCGCCGTCGAAGTCGGCGTTGAACGCCGGGCAGACCAGCGGATGCAGTTTGATGGCGCGTCCCTCGACGAGGATCGGCTCAAACGCCTGAATGGACAGGCGGTGCAGCGTCGGCGCGCGGTTCAGAAGGACCGGATGCTCCTTGATGACGTATTCCAGCGCGTCCCAGACTTCGGGGGCGACGCGGTCGACTTTCTTCTTTGCGTCCTTGATCGAATTGGCTTTCTGCGTTTCGATCAGCCGCTTCATGACGAACGGACGGAAGAGTTCGAGCGCCATTTCCTTCGGCAGACCGCACTGATAGATCTTCAGATCGGGGCCGATGACGATGACCGAACGGCCGGAGTAGTCCACGCGCTTACCGAGCAGGTTCTGGCGGAAACGCCCCTGCTTGCCGCGCAGGATCTCCGAGAGCGATTTCAGCGGACGGTTGGACGCGCCGGTGACGGCTTTGCCCTTGCGGCCGTTGTCGATCAGAGCGTCGACGAATTCCTGAAGCATACGCTTCTCGTTGCGGATGATGATATCGGGCGCGCCGAGCTCCAGAAAGTGCTTCAGACGGTTATTGCGGTTGATGACGCGGCGGTAAAGCTCGTTGATGTCGGAGGTCGCAAAGCGGCCGCCGTCCAGCTGCGTCATCGGACGGATGTCCGGGGGAAGGACGGGAAGCACGTCGAGGATCATCCACTCCGGACGGTTGCCGGATTTGCGGAAGGCTTCGATGACTTCGAGTCTCTTGATGATCTTGACCTTTTTCTGTCCCGCGCTCTCGGCGAGCTGCCGTTTCAGGTCCGCCGCGAGTTCTTCGCGATCGATCTCGGCGAGCAGTTCCTTGACGGCGGAAGCGCCCATATCGGCGCGGAAATCGTTTTCATACTTTTCTCTTGCGCTGTGATACTCGGCGTCGGTCAGAAGCTGTTTCTTCTCCAGCGGCGTTCTGCCGGGATCGATGACGATGTAGCGCGAGAAATAGAGGACCTTTTCGAGAAGGCGCGGAGACATATCGAGTACGAGACCGATGCGCGAAGGCACGGCTTTGAAATACCAGATATGCGATACCGGAGCCGCCAGCTCGATCGAGCCCATACGCTCGCGGCGCACCTTGCGCGTCGTCACTTCGACGCCGCATTTTTCGCAGACTTTTCCCTTGAAGCGGACTCTCTTATACTTTCCGCAAAGGCATTCCCAGTCCTTCGTCGGGCCAAAGATCTTTTCGCAGAAAAGGCCGTCCCGCTCCGCTTTCAGCGTGCGGTAGTTGATGGTTTCCGCTTTGGTGACCTCGCCGTGCGACCAGGAACGGATGGTCTCGGGTGACGCGAGGCCGATCCGGATCGAATCAAACGCTTGTCTTTCCATATCTATTTATGCCGTTTTCCCCCGCGGTGTTTCAGCGGCGGGGGAAAACCTCTTCTCCCTTTCTGTGAAATTATTCCTCTGTGTCGTCGCCGTACTCTTCCTCGTCGGATTCCTCGTCGAAGTTGTATTCTTCATCGTCGTCGAAATCCTCCACGTCGTCGTACTCGGCGTCGTCAAGCGGCTCTTCGTCCTCTTCGGTCTCGTCCGCAAGCTTGCGATCCTGCGCGCGGTCTACCTCGTCGATCGAGTTGTAGGTCGGCGTGTCGTCGTCGCAGAGCTGGGAAAGCTCGATCTCCTCGCCGTTCTTATCCAACACGTGGATGTCGAGGCAGAGCGCTTCGAGTTCTTTGACCAGAACCTTGAAGGATTCGGGAATACCGGGAGTGGGGATATTCTGACCTTTCACGATCGCCTCGTAGGTCTTGGTACGTCCGGTGACGTCGTCCGACTTGACGGTCAGGATCTCCTGCAGCGTGTAGGCGGCGCCGTAGGCTTCGAGCGCCCAGACCTCCATTTCGCCGAAACGCTGGCCGCCGAACTGGGCTTTACCGCCGAGAGGCTGCTGCGTGACGAGCGAGTACGGTCCGATCGAACGGGCGTGGATCTTATCGTCAACGAGGTGGTGAAGTTTCAGATAGTACATGATACCGACGGTGACCGGGTTGTCGAAGGGCTCGCCGGTGCGGCCGTCGTAAAGGGTGACCTTGCCGTCAATGACCTTGAGGCTCTCGGTCTGCATCAGCTCGTGAAGCTTTGCGTCGTCGTCCACGATCTCCTGATCGACGCGCTGCAGATCCGGCTTGCCGTCCTCGCGCACGACCTCCTTGAACACCGCTTTTCCGCGGACGCTCTCGTCCGGACGGATGTCACGGGTGTATTTCGCCTGACGGAGAAGCTCGATGATGTCGGTCTCCTTCGCGCCGTCGAAAACGGGAGTCATGACCTTGATGCCGAGGCGGCGGCAGGCGATGCCGAGGTGGACCTCAAGCACCTGCCCGATGTTCATTCGGGAAGGAACGCCCAGGGGGTTCAGCACGATGTCGAGCGGCGTGCCGTCGGCAAGGAAAGGCATATCTTCGGGCGGAAGGATGCGGGAGACGACGCCCTTGTTACCGTGGCGGCCCGCCATCTTATCGCCGACCGAGATCTTTCTCTTCTGCGCGACGTAGACGCGGACGACTTTGTTGACGCCGGGGGCAAGATCGTCGGAGTTCGAGCGATCGTAGACCTTCACGTCGACGACGACGCCGTATTCGCCGTGGCGCAGGCGGAGCGAGGAATCCTTGACCTCTCTCGCCTTTTCGCCGAAGATGGCGCGCAGAAGGCGCTCTTCGGGCGTCAGCTCGGTCTCGCCCTTCGGGGAGACTTTACCGACGAGAATATCGTTGGCGCGGACTTCGGTGCCGATGCGGATGATACCGTTCTCGTCGAGATCCTTCAGCGCGTCGTCGCCGACGTTCGGGACTTCGCGGGTGATCTCCTGCGTGCCGAGCTTGGTGTCGCGCGCTTCGACCGAATATTCCTCGATGTGGATGGAGGTATACACGTCGTCCCGGACGAGCTTTTCGTTCAGAAGGACGGCGTCCTCGTAGTTGTAACCCTCCCAGGTCATGAAGCCGATGAGGGCGTTCTTACCGAGCGAGATCTCGCCGTTCGAGGTCGCCGGACCGTCCGCGATCACCTGCCCTGCCTCGACGCGGTCGCCGACGTTGACGATCGGCTTCTGGTTGACGCAGGTACCCTGGTTCGAGCGTTTGAATTTGATGAGATGATAGACGTTCTTCGCGCCGTCGTCGCCGAGGATGGCGATCTCCGAGCCGGTCACGCGCTCGACGGTACCCGACTGCTTTGCGAGAACGACCGCGCCGGAATCCACCGCGGCTTTATATTCCATACCGGTCGCGACGATCGCCGAATCGGTCACCATCAGCGGAACCGCCTGCTTCTGCATGTTCGATCCCATCAGGGCGCGGGTGTTGTCGTCGTTTTCGAGGAACGGAATGCTCGCCGCCGCGACCGAGACCGCCATCTGCGGGCAGGCGTCCATCAGATCGACTTCGGACGGGCTGACCTCGATGAACTCGGTCTTGTAACGGGCGATGACCTTCTTGTTGATGAAATAACCGTTCTCGTCGAGATGCTCGTTCGCCTGAGCGACGACGTTGTTGTCCTCCTCGTCCGCGGTGAGGTAGACGACGGTGTCGGTCACGCGGCCGGTGGACTTATCGACGATGCGGTAGGGGGCTTTCAGGAATCCGTACTCGCTGATCTTGGCGTAAGAGGCGAGGTAGGAGATCAGACCGATGTTCGGACCTTCGGGAGTCTCGACCGGGCAGATCCTTCCGTAGTGGGTATAATGCACGTCGCGGACGTCGAACGACGCACGGTCTCTCGAAAGACCGCCGGGGCCGAGCGCCGACAGACGGCGTTTGTGCGTCAGCTCCGCCAGAGGGTTGTTCTGGTCCATGAACTGCGACAGAGGAGAGGAGCCGAAGAACTCGCGGATCGCCGTTGCGACCGGGCGGGTGTTCACCAGCGCTTCGGGGCGCAGATCGTCGGTATCATGCACCGACATACGCTCCTTGATGTTCTTTTCCATGCGCGACATACCGATGCGCATCTGGTTCTGCAGCAGCTCGCCCACGCAGCGCAGGCGGCGGTTGCCGAGATGGTCGATATCGTCGGTCGATCCGATGCCGTGCGTCAGACCGAGCATATAGTTGACCGAGGAGAAGATATCCTCTTTGGTGATATGTTTCGGGGAGAGGTCGGCGATACGCTCTTTCGCGCGCTCCTTGATGAAGTAGGCGCGTGCGTCGCCCTGCAGCTTCTCCTCGTCCGCCGCTTCGATGATCTCTTTCAGCACCGAATAGCGAACCTTCTCGCCGGCGCGGACGCCGCACTCGGAAAGATCGTAGCCGAGGACGCATTCGGGACGGACGGTACCGTTTCCGAACACCTTGACCTTGCGGCCGAGCTCGGTCAGGATCCAGACCTCGTTGACGAGATTGTCCTCGATGGTCTTCGCGATCTCCTTGGTGATCTTCACGCCCGGCTCCGCGACGATCTCGCCGGTGACCGGGTTGACGACCGGCTCGGCAAGCTCATAACCGACGATACGGGCGGCGATGGAGAGCTTCTTGTTGTATTTGTATCTTCCGACGGCGGCGAGATCGTATCTCTTCGGGTCGAAGAACATATTATTGATCAGGATCTCCGCGCTCTCGACCAGCGGCGGCTCGCCGGGACGGAGGCGTTTGTAGATCTCTTTGAGCGCTTCTTCGCGGTAGGAGGTGTTGTTCTCCAGCGCCTGCTTGCCGGACTCGTCCTTGGCAAAGGTCGCCGTCAGCATCTCGTCGGTGCCGAACATCCGCTCCAGCGCCTCGTCGTCGTCTTCTCCGACCGCGCAGAGCGCACGGATCAGGACGGTGATGGGCAGCTTGCGGTTTTTGTCGATCTTGACGTAGAACACGCCCGACATATCGGTCTCGTATTCCAGCCACGCGCCGCGATAGGGGATGACGGTGGAGGTATAGATGTGCTTGCCCTGCTTGTCAACTTCGTTGCCGAAATACACGCCGGGAGAACGCACGAGCTGGGAGATGATCACGCGCTCCGCGCCGTTGATCACGAAGGTACCGTTCTCGGTCATCAGCGGAATATCGCCGACGAAGATCGTGCTGTACTTGATCTCTCCGGTCGCTTTGTTGAGCAGCCGAACGCCGACGCGCATATGCGCGTCATAGGTCACCGCGCGGTCTTTGCACTCCTCCACGCTGTAGCGCGGATTCGGGTCGATCGCGTAGTCGACAAAATCGATCGAGAGATTTCCGGTGTAGTCCACGATCGGAGAAACGTCCCGAAGCACCTCGTTCATTCCCTCGTCCAGGAACCATTGATACGAATCCTTCTGGACTTCGATCAGGTTGGGCATATCGGCGATCGCCTGGATCTTCGAAAAGCTCTGCCTGACGTTCGTGCCAAGCTTCTGAGGCTTCAGCATCATAAAAAGAATCACTCCATTCTTCAAATTTTACAAGTCTTGTTTGGATCGCGGCGACAGGCCGTCCTCTTCCCGATGATCTCACCGCACCGAAAGGCGGCAGAGGTGCCTTCGCGCCCGCGCCCGTCACGTGCAATACTATTAAGGAAGAATTTGACCGGAAACCGCCGTTTTCCGAGGCAAATTTTGTCGCTTTTTCGGTTGGATTTCCGAAAAAAGGCAAAAATACCCCATAGTGCAAGCGATTATAATGCATTATGTGATTATATACCAAATTTTTATCAATGTCAAGGGGTTTTCCGAAAATTTTTTAAATTTTTTGAAGCAGAAGCAAAAACTTCCGCAAAAGGAAACGGCGGCATCGCGGCGGACGGCGGATCGGAGATCGGGAGCGTTTCCCTCCGCAGAAGTTCTTGACAATCGCGCCGGGGTGTGCTACAATGAAAACGGTAAGAAAAAAGATCCCGCGCGGGGAAAGTTTTCCGGCGCGGTGAAAAAACGGGTACGTTTTCCGCGCAAAAGCGGAGAAAAACGAGCCGGAGGAGGTATCCATGAATCCCGAATTCCCCGAAAGAAACGGCGGCGCGCAGACGGCGCCGGGCAAAGATCCCGCACAGCAGCATCCGCTGCCGGAAGGGCTGACCTCCGAGGAAGCAAAAAAACGCGCGGAGGAGGGCAAGAGCAACCGCGTCAAAAAGCACGGCGGACAGACGATCCCGTCGATCATCGCGAAGAATCTCTTCACCTTTTTCAACCTGATCTGGGCGATCGTCACCGTCGTGCTGATCGTCTTCGGACTTTATAAGCATCTGACCTATCTTCTCGTCGTGATCCCGAATATCCTGATCGCGACGGTCCAGTCGATCCGCGCGAAGCTGACGGTGGATAAACTTTCGGTGGCAAACGAGACGAGGGCGTCGGTCGTCCGGGACGGCAATCTCATCGAGATCCCGGCGGAGGAGATCGTCCTCGGAGACGTCATCCACGTCGATCTCGGCAGGCAGGTGATGGCGGACGCGGTCGTGATCGACGGCGTGGCGGAAGCCAACGAAAGTATGCTGACCGGCGAGGCGGACGCGATCCGCAAGAGCCGGGGCGACCGTCTGCTTTCGGGCAGTTATCTCGTCAGCGGCGCGGTCTACGCCGAGGTGACCGCCGTCGGAAAAGACAGCTACATGTATAAGATCGAGCAGGCGGCGCGGAATTTCAAAGCCCCCTCGTCGGCGCTTTTCCGCGACCTGAATCGCCTGATCCGCTTCATCGGCGTCGTGATGATCCCGATGGCGATCCTTCTCTTCTTCAACAATTACAGCGCCTACGGGCAGGACCTGACGGCGGCGGTCGAAAAGACCAGCGGCTCGATCATCGGCATGATCCCGGCAGGGATCTATCTGCTCGTCACGCTGACGCTCTCGCTCTCGGTCGTCTCGCTCGGCAGGCGGCGCATTCTCGCGCAGGATATGTATTCGATCGAGATGCTCGCCTCGACCGACACCCTCTGCCTCGACAAGACCGGCACGATCACCGACGGCACGATGGAGGTCGTCGCGGTCGATCCGCTCCCCGGTTTTTCGCTCTCCGAGGTCGAGCGGATGATGGCGATGGTGCAGGGCGCGGAACACGGAGGAAACAACACGGCGGACGCGCTGGCGGCGCGTTTCGGCAAAGACGTCTCGCTGATCCCCGAAAAGACGGTCCCCTTCTCCTCCTCGCGTAAGTATTCCGCCGTCGCCTTTCCGGGCGGCGAGGTCTATGCGGTCGGCGCGCCGCACTTCGTTCCCTGCCCGGTCGATGAGGCGACCGAGGCGGCGATCTCCGCCTACGCCAAAGAGGGCAGGCGCGTCCTGCTCCTCGCAAAACTTCCGGATCTCGATTCCGAAGGGACCGCCGCCGCGCTCGTCGCGCTGTCCGACCGCATCCGTCCGAACGCCGAGGCGACCATCCGCCGCTTTCAGGATCAGGGCGTTACCGTCCGCATTCTGTCGGGCGACCACGCCGCCACCGTCTCGGCGATCGCCGCGCGCGTGGGGGTGAAGAACGCCGAAAATTATCTCTCCTGCGAAGGCCTTTCGGATGCCGAACTCTCCGAAAAGGCGGAGGACTACGCGGTGTTCGGCAGAGTCACCCCGGAGCAGAAGATCCTGCTCGTCAAGACGCTGCGCGCCTCGGGGCATATCGTCGCCATGACCGGCGACGGCGTCAACGACACGCTCGCGCTCAAAGAGAGCGACTGCGCGATCGCCATGGGAGACGGCAGCGAGATGGCGCGAAGCGTTTCGCAGATCGTCCTGCTCGATTCGGATTTCTCGGCGCTGCCGGCGGTCGTGCGCGAAGGGCGGCGGTGCATCAACAACGTGCGGATGTCGGCGGTGCTCTTCCTGATGAAGACCGTCTATACCGTTCTTCTCTCGCTCTTCTCGGTGGTCTTCCGCACCGCCTACCCCTTCGGGCCGAATCAGTTCCTGCCGCTCGAAATGGTGGTGATCGGTATGGCGTCGCTTCTGCTCGCGCTCGAGCCGAACGACAAGCGCGTCCGCGGAGAATTTCTCAAAACGGTGCTCTCGCGGAGCATTCCGAACGCCATTCTGATGTTCCTGCCGACCGTCGCGATCGTTCTTCTCGGCAAAGCCGGGCAGTTCTCGGCGGAGCAGACCTCGGCGATCGCCGCCTTCTCGGTCACGCTCGTGGGATTTGTCAACCTTGTCTTTCTCTGCATCCCCTACACGAAGTGGCGCGCCGGCGTGGTCGGCATCTCGGTCGCCGCGCTCGGGCTGGTCTATCTGCTCGGTATCGCCGTTCTGCACGACGTGATGCATCTGCTCCCCGCCGTCGAAAACGGCGGCGCCCCCCTCGCCGCGGCGCTGATCCTCTCCGGCGGATTTGCCGCCGTGATCCAGACCGTCCTTCTGCTCCTGCCAAAGCTGCTGGAAAAGAAAAATACAAAATAAAAAAAGCGGGGCGGTACCGCTTGGTACCGCCCCGAACGGTCATCCGTTCGGAGAGATCAGAACAAGATCCTCCGTAAGATTCAGATCGAACCGGCGCAGAAACTCTTCCGCCGCCGGGTACTCGTCGATCGGATCCACCCGGCGCACGGCGTGCGCGTCCCTGCCGAGGACGACCTTCGCACCGAGCGAGGAGACCTCCTTCCAGAAGAGCGGATTCGGATAATGCCGCCGGTCGGCGAGGCCGTACATATTGACCTCCAGCGGCAGGTCCTTCGCCATCGCGGCAGAGATCAGCCGCCTCGCCTGCTCGCGGTAGAGGTCGTCGTCCCCCCGGTAGTTCAGCACGTCCGGGTGCGCGACGCAGGAGAATTTCCCCGTCCCGATCGCCTCGATCATCGTGTCGGTGAATAAGACGAGCTTTGCCGCATCGTCGGTCTTCTCAAAGGAGTTGATACACCCCGGATCGCCCTCCGGCATCCCGAAGCCGTGCTGGCCGAGGAGGAGATAATCGATCGGATACCCGGCGTAGATCTTCAGAAGATCCTGCCAGAGCGCGGGGTAATACTCGGTCTCAAAGCCGAGAAAAATCTGCATCTTCCCCCGATATTCCTCACGCAGGGAAAGCACCGTCCGCACGTAGTCCGGCAGCTCTTCGATCCGCATCCGGGTCGGCGGAAGATAGCCTTTGCGGAAGGGATAGGGCGTGTGATCCGAGAAGCCGAATTTTTCGTATCCGCCCTCATAGGCGGCGCGCGCGTACTCCTCGGGGCTTCCGCTCGCGTGGCGGCAGAAGGGGGTGTGATTGTGATAGGACGTCTTCATAAAATTCCTTTCCGGAAATTATCGGAGAAGGATCAGCAAAACGACCGCCGCGATGACCAGCAGAGAAAACGCCGGCAGCGCGATCCGAAGGAATCTCTTCCATCTTCTCTGTCGCTTCGTGCGGCGCAGATAGACCGAAAGCGGATCGGATCTGTGCACGATCGCTCTGCCGAGCCGCTTCAGAAAGCGCACGTCCTCCCGGGTGACCGAAAGGCCGTACAGCCGCTTCGTCTCCCCCTGCTCGCCGGGGATCTCCACCGGGGCGCCTGCGCGCTGATAGAGATCGTACACCCTCGCAAGCTTCGGCAGGACCTCGTCCCTGTCCGGCGCCGGGCGCGAGGTGTTCAGCCGCTCGATATAGGCGAGAACGCCCTGCTCGCTCACGCCGCATTTGCGGCGGCAGATTTTTTCGAGATCCTCGTAGCCTTCCCGGAAACTGCGCTGGAGTTTGTTCGACATGATCTTTCTCCGTTTCGTTTCGTTTGCTTTTTCTTCCCGAACCGTAGTATACTAGGTTTTCTATTTTATTTTACAACATTCCGCGGCCTTTTTCAAGTATTCTCCGGAAATTGCGCAAAAATTTCCTTTTTCGCCTTCGCCTCTCCCGGCTTTTTGCCGGGCTTCTCAGGATCCGGATCCGATTGCAAAAGCGCCGAAGAAAGGAGGGATACCCGATTTGTTTCGCAGAATATGTAAATATTTATTTGCTTCTGTCCTGATTTTAGCCTGCCTTCTCACGCAGATCGGCTGTCGGGGAGGGAAGGTGCGGACGGTCACGCTTTACGGTTATTTCGATTCGCCGCGCAGCTACCGGGACGAGAGCGCGGGGAGCGACGAAATCTTCCGGGAGCGGACGGACGCCGCGGACGCTCTGCTCGGCGAGCTTCACGAGCTCGCGGACATTTACGGAGAATACCCCGGCAAAAACAATCTTGCGACGCTCAACCGCATGGCGGGCGTCGCTCCGGTCGCGCTTGAGGAAAAGCTGCTCGATCTGCTCGATTTCGGCGTGAAGATTTACGAACTGACCGACGGGGAGATCAATATCATGATGGGCAGCGTCCTGTCTCTCTGGCACGATCTGCGCGAAGAAGGGCTTCGCCTGCCGACCGAGGAGGAACTCGCGTCGCGCGCCGCGCATACCGATATCGCCTCGCTCGTGATCGACGGGGCGGCAGGCACCGCCTTCATCACCGATCCCGGCGCTTCGGTGGACGTCGGGGCGATCGCCAAGGGATACGCCTGCGGCATGACGGTCGATCTTCTGCGCCAAAGAGGCGTCTCCTCCTTCGTTCTCGACGCGGGCGGCAACCTCGGCGCGATCGGTAGGAAAGCCGACGGGGAGCCGTGGAACACCGGCATCCGCAACCCGGACCTCTCGGATACCGCCCACCCCTACGCCGCCTATTTTCTCCTCTCGGACGGCTGCCTCTCCACCTCCGGCGGCTACGAACGCTTCTATACCGTGGACGGCGCAAACTACCACCATCTGATCGATCCGGATACCCTCTTCCCCGGTACACGCCCCGGCTCGGTCAGCGTTTACTGCTCGGCGGACGGCGGCGCTTCCCCGCTCTGCGGCGGCGTTGCCGACGCGCTCTCCTCGGCGCTCTTCCTGCTCTCCGACGAGGACGGCCTCGCTCTTGCCGCCCGCGCCAAAGCCGCCTTCGGGATCGCGCGCATGACCGTCATCTATGCCGACGGCGCAAACGCTTCCGTCCATGAGATTCCTTAAAAAACAACGAAAAACGGGCGCCCGTGATCGGGAACGCCCGTTTTTTTGACGACGGAAAGTATTTTCCGCCGTTTTGTTTATTTCATCCAGTTTGCGGCGCGGGAGCTGAAGCGGTCGAGGACCTTCATCCAATCTTCAAAGGAGATCGGGCTTTCGGCGTAAAGGCCGCTGCCTTTCAGATCCTCCGGGCGTTTGAAGAAAGCCTCGTCGGCGTCGCCGAAGCGATAGTTCGTAAAGGACGCCGTGTAGGTCTCCTCGTGCGCCGCGCCCGACTCATCGGTATCGCGGAAGGTCGCCTGGATGCGGACGAGGTTCTTGCTGTCGTACCAGAGATGATAATCGTTGTTCTCGATCGAGAAGCTGTAATGATACACCTCGGCGCCGTCCAGGTCCTCCTTCGTGCCGCTGACGAGGAAGAGCGCGTAGGTCGCCGCCATGATGTTCCGCTTCACCCAATAGAGCAGGTTTTCGTCCGCCGAGACGGGGGTGTTTTCTTCAATATAATAAGAGCCGATCGGAAGGCTGCTCGCATTCATGAATTCGTAGAGTTTGCCGTCGGCGTAAAGGCGGCGGTAATGGGTAGAGGTCGCTTCGGGACTTACGAAGGTATAGGCGTAATCCTCCCCCTTCTGCGCGCAGCAAACGTAGATCGCGCTCTCGCCGCTCTCGTCCCGGATCTGAAGTTCCACGTCAAAGGAAAGCTCCTTCGCTTCCTCGACCTTTTTCTGAAACTGCACCTCCACCTCCAGCTTGCGCGAGAGGTCGCACCCGGCGAGGACGAACGCCGAGAGCATACAAAGCAGCAGCGCTGCTGCGAGAAGTCTGACGCTGATTTTCATAATAAAACCTTCTTTTGTAAAGAATTATTTGCTTTTTTCGTTGTTTTCCGCCGTCGGGAGATCCTTGATGTGGACGTCCAGCTGACTGTACGGAATGGAAATTTTCTGCTCGTCGAAGGCGGTCTTGACCTGTTCGAGCAGATCAAAGCGCACCGTCCAGTAATCGGCGTTCGCCACCCACGCGCGCACCGTCAGGTCGATCGAGCTTGCGCTGTGCGCCGACATGCGGACGGTCGGGGCGGGATCCTTCAGGATCAGCTCATGCTTTTCGCAGAGTTCGAGCAGAAGCGCCTGCGCGCGGCGGAAATCCTCTTCGTAGGAGACCGAGAAGGTCAGATCCAGCCGGCGGAGTTTCTTTTCGGAGAAATTCGTGATCGACGAGGTCGCCACCGTTCCGTTCGGCAGATAGATCACCTTGTTGTCGATCGTGTGGATGCGGGTATGCACGATGCGGATATCCTCCACCGTTCCCTCGTATTCGCCGACCTTGATATAATCGTCGATGCGGAAGGGGCGGGTG
>CADBPA010000051.1 GCA_902796505.1 uncultured Ruminococcus sp. | reverse complement strand
GGATCGCTCGGACTCATCAAGGCGATCGACAGTTTCCGAAGCGAGCGCGGCATCCGCTTTGCGACCTACGGGGCAAAGTGCATTCAGAACGAGATCCTGATGTATTTTCGCGGACTGAAAAAGACGGCGAACGAGGTCTCCATCAACGAGACGATCGACGTGGATCGGGACGGAAATCCGCTGACCTATCTCGACGTCATCAGCGTGGACGACACGGTCGCCGAGGATATCGACCTGAAGGTACATATCGAACGGGTGCGCGCGCTGATCTCGCATGTTCTCGACGAGCGCGAGCGGCAGATCGTCGTTCTCCGCTACGGACTCGAAGGCTACCGGCCGCGCACACAGCGCGAGGTGGCGCGCTATCTCGGCATTTCGCGCTCCTACGTTTCGCGCATCGAGAAAAAGGCGCTCGAAAAACTCAAGGAAGGGTTTCACGGCGTCCGGCCGGATTTCGACGGCTGAAAAACGGACGGGAAAAATTTTTCCGCTTTGTGAATAGGACGGCAAAAAACAGCAAGAATAAGAGCAGACGGGAGAAAAACTCCCCACAGAAAGAAAAAAGAGGTAGAATCATGATGAACAACGTTATTGGCAAAATCGCTCTGGTGATCGCGATCATCGGCACGCTCAACTGGGGACTTGTCGGACTGTTCTCCTTCGATCTTGTCGCGTGGATCGCCGGCGGCTCTGCGAGCATCCTTGCGCGGATCATCTACGTTGTCGTGGCGATCGCCGGACTCTGGTGCATTTCCTTCCTGTTCGATCCCGCGCACACCGACGAGCGGGAGCAGGATCATATGCACCGCGCGGAAAGAGCCTGATCCCGGCGCAGGACGCCGAAAGGGCGAGGAGAAAAACGCCTCCCGCCCGCCCGAAAAGGGACACCTTTTTGGGTTTTACATAAAATGAAAACAGGCGGCGGACGCCGCGGCGAAAAGCCTCCGAAAAAGCGAAAACGAAAAAGGAAAACGAAATATCATGAACATAAAACGTGGCGATATTTATTATGCGGATCTCTCTCCGGTGGTCGGCAGCGAGCAGGGCGGGCTGCGCCCGGTGCTGATCGTTCAGAACGACATCGGAAACCGATACAGCCCGACGGTCATTGCGGCGGCGATCACCTCGCGGCTCGGAAAAACGAAACTGCCGACGCATATCGATCTTGTCGGCGCAAACGCCGGTCTTGCCAAGGACAGCATCATTCTGCTCGAACAGATCCGGACGATCGACAAGCGCCGGCTGAAAGAAAAAATGGGGCACGTGGACGAGGGGACGATGGCGCGCGTCAACAACGCGATCGGCGTCAGCTTCGGCCTTGTGCGCCGGGAGGATCTCGACTGAATACGGCCTTCTTCCGCGGAGAAATCCGGGAGAAGGCTTTTTCTTTTGCATATCTTTGCCGGGGGCGTCATAGAATCAAGCAGAGAAAAAAGCAAAAGAAAGGCAAAAGGATATGACGAATAGCTACAAACCCGAAGGAATGCTTCTCTCCACCTATCAGAATCAGGAACTGATCAGCACGGCGGCGGGGCTGGAACACGCCTTGGAGCGGCAGATCATCCTCGAAGCGCCGGCGATCCTCTGCGATCACAATTTCGATCTGCACGTCGAACTGCCCGGCGGAATGCGCGGGATCATTCCGCACGGCGAGGTGCAGTATCTGCCGGACGGCGAGCAGATCAAGGACATCGCGGTGCTGACGCGCGTCGGAAAGCCGGTCTGCTTCAAGGTGCTGGGATTCCGCAAGGGCGGCGGAGGCGAGGCGATCGCGGTGCTTTCGAGGAGGGCGGCGCAGAGGGAGTGCGCGCTCCGCTATATCAGTACGCTGATCCCCGGAGACATCATTCCGACCAAGGTGACGCATCTCGAAAACTTCGGCGCGTTCGTGGATATCGGATGCGGCATCGTCTCGCTGCTCTCGATCGACTGCATCTCGGTCTCGCGGATCTCGCATCCCTCGGCAAGGCTCTCGGTCGGGGCGACGATCTATACCGTCGTCAAGTCCATCGACGAGCGCGGCAGGATCTACGTTTCCGAGCGCGAGCTGCTCGGAAGCTGGGAGGAAAACGCCGCGCGCTTTTCGGAAGGGCAGACGGTGCGCGGCATCATCCGCAGCATCGAAAACTACGGCATTTTCGTCGAGCTTTCGCCGAATCTCGCCGGGCTTGCCGAGATCAAAGAGGACGCGCGGGTGGATCAGACGGCGGCGGTGTTCATCAAAAGCATCATTCCCGACAAGATGAAGATCAAGCTGATCATCATCGATTCGCACCGCGAGCCGCACCCTGCCGGGAGGCTCGAATACTTCATCGATCCGACCGCCGTTTCGCATATCGATTCCTGGACCTATTCTCCGCCGAGCTGCAAGCGCGTGATCGAGAGCGTTTTTTCGGCGGGAGGCTGAACGGAAAAGAAATCTTCTCTCCCCGGTTGATTTTGCGCGGAAAATGTGATAGAATAGAAAAAAAGGGGGGACGCGCCATGGTACGGATCGGAAACGACTGGGACGAACTGCTCGCCGCAGAGTTCGGGAAGGAATACTACGCAAAACTGCGGGAATTTCTCAAACGGGAGTATTTTTCCGGCAGGAAGATCTATCCGCCGATGGAGGATATTTTCAATGCCCTGCGCTACACCTCCTACGCCGACACGAAGGTCGTTCTGCTCGGGCAGGATCCCTACCACGGGCCGGGGCAGGCGCACGGGCTTTGCTTCTCGGTGCGCGAGGGGATCCCGATGCCGCCGTCGCTCGTCAATATTTTCAAGGAACTGCACGAGGAGACCGGGATGGCGATGCCGCAGAGCGGCAGCCTGACCGGCTGGGCCAAGCAGGGCGTTCTGCTCCTGAACACCACGCTGACCGTCCGGGAAGGGGCGCCGCAGAGCCACAAGGGGCAGGGCTGGGAGATCCTGACCGACCGCATCATCTCTCTCGTCGACCAAAAGGACGAGCCGACCGTCTTTCTCCTCTGGGGCGGCAACGCGAAAGCCAAGCGGCCGCTGATCCGAAACCCGAAGCATCTCGTTCTCACCTGCGCCCATCCGAGCCCGCTTTCGGCGTACAACGGCTTTTTCGGATGCGGCCATTTCCTCCGCGCGAACGAATTTCTCCGCGAACACGGCAGAGCCCCGATCGAATGGGATAAAACAACATAAATCTTATTTTTCGGCAATAAAGCAAGGCAGAAATATCTCTTTTTGCAAAAAAACGAACCGTTCTTCCGACGTCGGAGGAACGGTTTTTTCGTATGCGGCGCGAGGGCGGAGCGCGCAAGCGGCATGATATTCGGGGACGCTTCGGCGCGGATTTTCGGGGGATAAGGCCGGCGGATCAGCGCGAGGCGAAAAAGAAGATCAGCACGACGACGCCGAGCAGGATGCGGTAGACGCCGAAGGGGCGGAAACTGTGCCGCCCGACGAAATTCACGAGCGCGCGGATGACGATCAGCG
>CADBPA010000050.1 GCA_902796505.1 uncultured Ruminococcus sp. | reverse complement strand
GCGCGCGGAATTTGTCGCTATGGCGATGAAGGCGAAAGGCGTCCGACGGGATGCAAGCCTTGCGCAGACCTATTTTGACGACAACGACGAAATCCCCTCCTCGCTTGTCGGCTATATTGCGACGGCGCAGAAAATCGGCATCATCGATCCGACGTTCGAGAACGGAAAGCTTCTTTTCTCTCCCAACCGCCCGATCACCCGATACGAAGCGGCAGCCGTTCTCGCCGATCTGACCGCGCAGCAATCCGACGCCGAGCTGACCGTCTTTGCTGTGGAAAGCGAAGTTCCGCTCTATGCGCGGGCGGGCGTTTACGCGATGCTTGCCGGAGGGATCTTCACTTCGGCAGACGATCTCGCCGCAAACGTCACCAAAGCCGATGCCGCCCGATATCTTTACCGAATGCTCGGAAAACGATGAAATTTGCTAATAATTATTTACAAAAAGCAAAAAAGAACTGCTTTTCGGCAGTTCTTTTTTTGATAAAACGGCTTTTCCTGTATCGCTTTTTCCGAAGAAATTCTTACTTGCGGCGCGTTACGACGGCGATCTGCCGCGCGATCTCTTTCGGCAGATCCGAAGGCGTTACTCCGAAGGAAGAATAGATTTTCGCAAGTTCCTCGCCTGCCCTTCCGTGCAGATAGGCGGCGCAGGCGGCGGCAGATTCGGGGGAGGTTCCCATTGCGGCAAGAGATCCGACGAGCCCTGCAAGAACGTCTCCGCTTCCGGCTTTGGCAAGCGCGTCGGAACCGGAGGAATTGACGAGGACTCGCTCTCCGGCGGAAATTATAGTCCGCGCCCCCTTGAGCAGAACGATCGCACCCGATTCTTCGGCATACTCCGAGGCTGCCGCCGGACGGTCGGCTTCGATCTCTGCGACGCTTTTCCCGGTCAATCGGGAAAACTCCAGCGGATGCGGCGTCAGGATCACCCCTCTGTCCGCCGCGCGAATAGCTTCTTTGGCTTCTTCTCTCACGTCGGAGAGCGAATTGATCGCGTCAGCGTCGATCACCAGCGTGCCCCCGGGACGGCGAAGGAGTGCAAAGAGAAGCCTGCGGAGCGCGTCGCTTCTTCCGAGTCCCGGACCGATGACGATCGCGGAAAACCCGTCCGAAAAGGCTGCGGTCTGCCCGATCTGCTCCTCCGTCCATTCAGCAAGCGGAGGAGAGATGCGGTAGAGCGCTTCGGGATATTTTTTGAGAAGCCGCCCGGCGACTTTTTCCGTCCCGAGGTAGCAGCAGTATCCGCATCCGCCGCGAAGCGCCGCCGAGAGCGAAAGATCCGCCGCTCCGGGATATTTTTCCGATCCGCAGATGAGAAGCAGTTTTCCGAAATCGCCCTTGTTGCCGGTCTTTTTTCGCTTCGGAAGAGCCACCCGGCATTCCTCTTCGCCGAAATAAATATTTTTTGCGCCGTATTCTTCTGCGATCTGCTCCATCGGCAGTCCGAGATCGGCGGGGATCAGTTTTCCGATATACTCTACCGCCGCCGGAGCGAACTGCCCCCATTTCAGAACGAGCGGAGAGAGCGTCATATCCGCCCGGATCGCCCCGGGAAAAACCTCCCCGCTTTCGGCGGAGATGCCGAGCGGAAAATCCACGGCGATGCGAAGCGGCTTTTCGGCGGCAGCCGCCGCCATGGCAACGCGCGATAACGCTTCGGGAATCTCGCCGCGCGCTCCCGTCCCGAAAATCGCGTCTACGATGCAGTCCGCCGAGGCAAAGAACCCATTGAGGTCGGAAATTTCCTCCGGCGTCAGAATCTCGCATACGGCCTCACATTTGTCATAATAAAACCGGCAGTCCGCACCGGTCGGCGTTTTTCCGAATACGTTCAGGACGGTGGGTGAGCAGATCTTTTCTTCGAGGAGGATCGCAGCGAGGGCGTATCCGTCCGCCCCGTTATTGCCGGGGCCGCAGAGGATGATCACCCGTCCGCCTTCAGAGATTTCCCTGCGGACGCATTCCGCAAGTGCGGCAGCACAGTTTGCGATCATCTGCCGCCCGTCGGTTCCGAAACGCGAAAAGGCGTATTCTTCCAGAGCGCGTACTTCGGAGGAAGGAAGAATTCTCATCATATCACCTCACGGTCTTTTTTCCGATTTTAACATATTTTGCAGAAAAAAACAAGATTCTTCTCTTCTTTTTTGCAAAAAACCGTAAGAAAGCCTTTACAAAATTCTGTTTTTGTGATAAAATGATAAAAAAGAAATCTATTTCGACCGAAAAAGGAGGAATCCCTATGGCAAAAAATCTGGTCATCACCATCGGGCGCCAATACGGCAGCGGAGGCCGGGAGATCGGCGAGATCGTCGCAAAACGGCTCGGCATTCCGATCTACGACGAACAGCTTATTACCGACGCGGCGTCCAAGGGAAAACTGAACGAGGACGTCATCCGCACGACGGACGAATCGGCGGCGAACAGCCTGCTCTATACGCTCGCCATGGGCTCGAACACCTTCGGCGCGGCGATGCACTTCGGTTACAAAATGCCGCTTTCGGATAAACTCTTTATTCTGCAATCCGAGGTCATAAAGGAATACGCTGCGAAAGGAAGCTGCGTCATCATCGGACGGTGCGCCGACTACGTTCTGCGGGAAAAGGCCGATCTCTTCCGTATCTTCATTTACGGAGATCTCGACCATCGCAAGGCACGCGTGATGGAGCGTCACCCGGACGTGAAGCCCACGCAGGTCGTCGATCTGATCAACAAGACCGATCGGCGCCGCGCCTCCTATTATAATTTCTACACCGGAAACAAGTGGGGGCGCTACGACAATTACGACATGGCGATCAACTCCTCCACGCTCGGCATCGAAGGAACGGCGAAACTGATCGCGCTTTCAGCCGAAAAACTGATGGAAGAATAAAGGAAAACGATATGAAATCATTGCGAACTTTCACATTCGCGCTCCTGCTCTTTGCTCTTCTGATCACCGCCGCCGCATGTATGCCCGACGAGCCGCAGACACCGGGCGAACAGGATACGTCCCAAAGCAGGAGCGTCACCGTTCGTTTCTTCTCGGACGGTGAAATTCTCCGCGAGCAAACGATCCGGGCGGAAGAAACGGTCACGCCGCCGGATCTTCCCGAAGAAAAAGCAAGCCTGCTTCTCGGCTGGTTTGCCGAGGGAGAGGACGATCCGTTTGATTTTACAAAACCGGTCGGCGAGCAGGATCTCGATCTGTACGCGCGCTACGACGCCCGGACGGTCAAGGTTTCCTTTCTCTCGCGCGGCGAGAGGATCCGCAGCGAGGAGCTTCCGCCTTACAGCGTGATCACGCCGCCCGATCTGCCGGAAGATCCGATCTGCGTTTTCTCCGGCTGGTTTGCCACCGGTGCGAAGGAAGCTTTTGATTTTTCTTCTCCGATCGGCGGAGAGGACGTCGTCTTTACGGCGGGCTGGTCGCCGGTTGAGATCCGGGTAACTTTCCTTGCAAAAGGCGTACCCGTGTCGCGAATTTCCGCCGATTCGGATCGGCAGATCTCCCCGCCGGACGCCCCGGACGATCCCGCGCTCGTCTTCGCCGGCTGGTTTTGCGAGGGCGATACCGAACCGTTTGATTTTACGAAGCCGGTCGGAAAAGCCGACCTTACGCTGACTGCGCTCTATACCGCAAAGCAGATCACCGTCCGCTATTTTTCGGACGGAGACGAGGTGGCGAAGATCACGCAAATGTCAGACGAACCGCTTTCGCCTCCGGCGCTTTCGGAAAAACTCCTCTATTCGCTTGCCGGTTGGGCAAGTCATGGGGAGAGCGCGCCGATGGATCTTACCGCACCGGCAGGAAAAGAGGATCTCTCGCTTTCGGCGATCTGGCAGGCGGTGCCGGTCAAAGTCGTCTTCTTCTCCGATGAAGAAAAGATCGCGGAAGTCACGGTTATGTCCGATCAGGCTCTCACGCCTCCCGCTCCGGAAAAAGACGGGTTTCATCTCGCCGGATGGATGAGGGACGGTGAAATTTATGACGTTACCGCCCCGGTCGGAAAATCGGATTTTACCTTGACGGCAGTATGGCAGGAGGATATTCCTCCGATCGTTTCGGTGACCGTCAGTTTCTACTCAGACGGAGATCTCATCCGGCGCGAAAGCGTCAATTCGGACGAGACCGTCACCCCTCCGCAGCTTCCCGAAAAACTCCTCTACGTTTTCGGCGGCTGGTCGCTCGCCGGAGAAATATTTGACTTCTCCCGACCGGTCGGCAGATCTCCCTTGACGTTGACCGCGGTCTGGAACACTCTGCCTGTTTCGGCTGTTTTTTACGCAGACGGCGCACCCGTGTCGCAAATTCGCCTCTATTCCGACGAAACGATCACTCCGCCCGACGCTCCCGAAAAAGACGGATACCGTTTTCTCGGATGGCAGGCGGAAGGCGCGGACGATCTTTATGACTTCCGTTCCCCGATCGGTAAATCAAACCTTGTTTTGCACGCGGTATATGAGAAAATCCGCGTCAGGCTGACCTATCTTTCCGACGGCATTGCCGTCGCGGAACAGATCGTTGATTACGGTGAAAAAGCGGTCGCGCCGGAACTTTCCAAGAAGCACACCGAAGTGCTTACCGGCTGGTACGCCGCAGACACGAACGAGCCGTTTGATTTCTCGAAGCCGATCGGCGCGGAAGACCTTGTGCTGACGGCAAAATGGGAAACCGTTCAGGTCACATTGACCTTCCGTTCGGGCGACGTCCTCACGCGGCAGACGCTCTCCTCGGACGAGTATGCCGCCGAGCCGGAGCACGCAGAGCGAATCGCCTACCGCTTTGACGGATGGTTTGCAGAAGAAGCCGAGATTCCGTTCGACTTTTCCTCCCCCGTCGGAACGGAAAATCTTACGCTCATCGCGCGTTACTCCGAAGCCTTCCGCTACGAAGAGGCGGACGGCGGAATTATTCTGACCGAATATCTCGACGATAAGACCGACGTTCTCCTGCCGCATGAGATGTACGGAAAGACCGTTCTCTCTTTCGCGGCGATCTTCCAAAACACGCAGATCACCTCGATCGACATTGCGGAAGGATATACCGAAGTGCCTGACGACGCGTTCTCCGGCTGTGCTTCGCTTTCCGCCGTGATCCTTCCCTCCACGCTCGTCCGCATCGGGCATCGCGCCTTCCGGGGCTGCTCGATCCTGCGGCGGATCACGATCCCGAAATCGGTGATCTACATCGGTTCTCAGACCTTCAAGAGCTGTCCGAAACTGATCATTACCGCTTTGGTTTCCCGTCAACAGAACGGCTGGTACCCCGATTGGAATCCGGATAACCG
>CADBPA010000049.1 GCA_902796505.1 uncultured Ruminococcus sp. | reverse complement strand
GCTATCTCGACGGAATTTCGCTCGGCAGTCTCTGCGCTCCGAAAACCAAGTGAAGAAGGCGGATCTCTGCGCTCCGAAACCAAGTGAAGAAGGCGGAATTTCGCCCGGCGATCTCTGCGCTCCGAAAATCGTGTTTTGAAGGCGGCGACCTGCCGCCTTTTATTTTTTCGCAGCCGGAATCTCCCCCCGTCCGCCCCGATCCTGCAAGGAAGAAAACCGAAAACGAAAAAAGTTTTTGATTTTTTTCGGGTCATTTTTTTCGGAACGCTTGACAATCCCGTTTTTTCGCGCTATAATATAAAAGCAAACGTCTGTCCGCGCGAATATGCGCCTCTACTTTATTTCAATCTACAGGGAGACCGATATGAACAACAAGAAGAAACCCTCTCCGACGGAAATTCAGCGCCGCCGCAGAATCGTCAAGACCGTCTTTTTGATCCTGCCGTTCTTATTCCTGATCGTCGGGATCGCGCTTCTGCTCTGCACGATGCTGAATCTCTTCCCGGATGATTCGCGCCTGCTGATGACCTTCGTCTGCGCCGGATTCGTGGACGCCGCGGTCATCCTCGTCGCCGTGCGCTCGATGCTTCTCGTCACCGTGAACGAGGCGTCCGGTCTGCGTAAATTTTTGAGCGTTCTGATCTTCATCGTCTTCCTTGCTCTGACGGTGTTCAGCCATTTCATCTGGCATTGGATCTACGTTTATGAGAACGGCGTACCCAGCCCGCTCGGCAGCCTCGGCTCGCTTTCGACCTGGACGACCGTCGTGCAGATCGTCCGCTTCGCCTTCCTCGTGATGGGGCTTCTCATGAGCCTCAGCAAGGAGCCGGACACCGCGCCGAAAAAATAAAACGGGCCGTCCGTAAACAGCCCGAAAAGCCGCCCGCGAGGGCGGCTTTTCCATCCGCGGAGCAGGAAGTTCCGCGCAAAGATACCGTAATATTTTACTTGGAAAAGGAGATCAAACTATGAAAAAGAATTTAGGTGTGGAGCAGGCGGTCTACCCGATGCCGGTGCTGATCGTCGCGGCGTATGACGAGTGCGGCGTGCCCTGCGCGATGAACGCCGCCTGGGGGATGATCTGCAATACCGATAAGATCGCCCTCTTCATCGACGAGGAACACAAGACCACGCAGAACCTTCTGAAACAGAAGGCGTTCACCGTCTCGATCGCCGACCGGGAGCATATCGCCCCCCGCCGATTTTCTCGGTATTGCGACCGGCAACAAAATGCCGGATAAATTCGCACGGTCCGGACTTCACGAGAGCAAAAGCGAGTTTGTGAACGCCCCGGTCATCGAGGAATTTCCGATCACGGTCGAGTGCGAACTTGCCGGCGTTGTGGACAACGAGCAGATGTACTGCATCGTCGGAAAGATCGTCAACGTCAAGGCGGAAGAGCGCGTCCTCGACGAAAAAGGGAAGGTCGACGCCGGAAAGCTCGGCGCGCTGATCTTCGATCCCTTCCGCCACGGCTATTACGTCGCGGGAGAGCAGGTCGGAAAGGCGTGGAACGCCGGCGCTTCGCTGATGAAAGAAGCGAAAGAGTCCTGACCGAGCGAGAGCAGAGCGAAAGCAGAACGAAAGCCGCCCGCGTGATTGATGCGGGCGGCGGTTTTTATTTCAGGAGGAATTTCATTTCGACCGGGTTGTGGTCCGACCAGGCAAACCCGGTGTCGAGGACGGCGGAGGAGACCGCTTCGACGTTCGGGGAGAGAAGAAATCCGTCGATGGTCAGCACGTACTGCCCTTCGTGATACGCCGCGTCGGCGTTGCGGCAGGAGGGGACGGGGCGGTCTTCGTCCAGCGGCGCGACGAGGGTCGCCGAATAGTCGTCAAGCAGACCGTCGGGGATCGGCTGTGCCCAGGTGTACTCCTTGTCGCCTTTGCCGAAATAGACCGAGGAATCGCCGAGGATGTCCTTGTTGAAATCGCCGCCGGCGACGCAGTAGTTTCCTGCCTTGTATTCTTCTTCCATATCGGCGAGGACGAGGCGGAGCTGGTCGTTTGCGATCTTGCCGTCCGAGGTGTACGCCGAGAGATGGAAATTATAGAGGACGAGCTCTTTGCCGCCCTCCACCGGAACGCGGCTCTTGGAATAGCAGCGGTCGAGGTCGAGCAGCTTGGTCAGCCCGTTCTCGATCGGAAGCTCGACGCGCTCGGCGGAGGTGATCGGCGCAGACGAGAAGGTCATAATGCCGGATCTGGACGCGCCGTGCGGCTGGAAGATTGGGTAGAAGAGGAAGGGCGAGTCGTAGTTCTGCGCGAAGGCGCAGGACTTCCCGGTCAGCGCCCCGGTCAGATACGGCCGCTCGTCCACGTGATAGCTGCGCGTCGCGTCAATGTCCACTTCCTGCACGAAATACAGATCGGCGTTCTGCGATTTCAGGAAAGAGGCGATATTGGCGAGATTGCGGTCGAGCCGCTCCTTCGACCACGCCCAGGATTGCGTTCCGCCGTCCATAAAGAAGCCGTAGTCGGATTCGTACGCGCCGAAGCCGATGTTATAGGAGACGATCTTGTACTCCTCGCCGA
The DNA here is from genome assembly GCA_902796505.1 of uncultured Ruminococcus sp. Taxonomy (GTDB): domain Bacteria; phylum Bacillota; class Clostridia; order Oscillospirales; family CAG-272; genus UBA1740. Next base: position 751 of record CADBPA010000049.1, on the reverse strand, counting down.
CCGAGAGGGAGGCTTTTTCCGCCGTCCCCTCCGGCGTTACGGCGGCGTTCCCGATGCGGTGGAAGGCGATAAAGACGTATGCGACGTAAACGATCACGATCGCCAGCAGGCAGGCAAGCGCGATCAGGGGGATTTTGATCCATTTTTTCATAGAGAGTTCTCCTTATTTTCCTTTGTGCTTCTATTGTACACGCTTCGGGGAAAAATTTCAAGTACTTTTTTGGAAAATTCAATTCCCGAAAGAGAAGCCGCCCGGCTTTCGGCGGCAAAGAAAAAAGGAAGCCGCCTGCGGCGGCCTGTGTCCATATAGGTTTCATAAATGAGATTTTGAAAACATTGTATTCTGTGTTTTTCATTTTCAAACCAATTTCTTCGAGAAATTTTGCAAAAATCGTTGACAAATCAGAAAGTTTGTGTTACAATAATAACAGAGGGCACCGGTAACGGTTTGCTCTCCCTAAGTATAACGATAACCGCCTAACTTTGGACGAGACAGGCGGTTATCTTTTTATTTATTGCGGTGAAACCAATCTAAAAAAGAGAGGATCAGACCTGCAAATGTAATCAGGAGCATATGAAGCGAAATTACTTCCATATATGTCATACTGATCACCTCCCTTCAAATGTACTTGAAGAGAGGTCAAAGACAACTCTCTTCAACGAAAGAAGAGAGCAAACCGCCACCATTAGAATTGGTGCCCAGAGGGCATCTCTTGCGAGACGCCAAAAGTATTATATCATAGTTTTCTCT
>CADBPA010000048.1 GCA_902796505.1 uncultured Ruminococcus sp. | reverse complement strand
CGAGACGCCGAGGAAGGGGCAGATGCCGAGGAACTGCTGCAGCACGTAGTTGTTGATCAGCACGCCGGACATTAAGATCAGGATCATCGCTTTCATACGCCCGTCTCCTTTCCGGCAGCCGCGGTCGCGGCGGTTTTTTCTTCGGTTTCTTCGGGTTTTGACGCCTCTTCCGGATCGGCGGCGGTCATTTCGGTCGCCTCCGGGCAGGAGGTTTTACCGCAGACGGCTGCCTGCGGACAGGTGGCGCAGGAGAATTCCTTCGTCCGTTTTTCCTTCCCCTTCTTCGGGCCGATGCGGTTGATGACGGCGATCAGCAGTCCGAATACCAGGAATCCGCCGGGCGCCTGCGCGAGAAGCGGAATGCGGTAGGGATAGAGGAAGGGAATCTCGATGCCGGCAAACGAGCCGGTGCCGAACAGCTCCCGGATCGTCGCCATACAGAAGAGCGCGAGCAGGAAGCCGAGCCCCATGCCGAGGCCGTCGAGCGCCGAGTCGAGGACCGGATTTTTGCGCGCGAACATCTCCGCGCGGCCGAGAATGATACAGTTGACGACGATCAGCGCGAGATACACGCCCATCATCTTATAAAGCTCCGGCAGGAAGGCGTGCATCAGCATCTGCACCATCGAGACGAATCCCGCGATGATGACGATGTAGCAGGGAATGCGCACCGTGTCGGGGATCAGCTTGCGCAGCGCCGAAATGACGACGTTCGAGCAGACGAGGACGGCGGTCGCCGCAATGCCCATACCGAGCGCGGAGATCACGCTTGTGGTCATCGCCAGCGTCGGGCAGGTGCCGAGGACGAGGACGAGGACCGGGTTTTCGGCGATCAGGCCTTTCAGCAGGATCATCCATTTGCTTGTCTGTGCTTTTTTCATGATCGTGCACCCCCCATCCAATAATCGTTTCTTCCCTCCGCGATCCAAACGACGGCGATCGCCGCGGCGACGCTTTCCTTGATCGCTTTGGAGGAGTAGGTCACGCCGGCAACGACGTCGAGCGCTCTGCTCTCCTCCGCGCCGAGGCCTGCGAAGGCGTCGGGATACGCCTCGATCTCCTTGGTGATCTTGGTTTCGGGATTGTTTGTGAGGATAATACGGCTCACGCGGTCGGTCGCGTCGATCCCGATCGTGATCGCGATGGGCTTTCCGGTGTAGCCGGAGCTGTTCTCCAGCGTGACGACGAAGCCGCGCCCGGAGGTCTCGCGGTAGAGATGCGTCAGCGTGATCTTATGCGCCGTCGCGTTCTTCACCGCCTCGAGCATTTCATCCGTGATCGGGAGCTCTTCGTACCCTTCGCCGGGGAGCGCCTCGTTCAGCGAGTTTTCGAGCGCGATGCGGTCGTTTTCGGCGATGACGTCCCGCGTCACGAGATTGACCGCGGCGAGCAGCAGCGCGACCGAAAGGCAGATCAGAACGAGTACGACCGTCGGAAGAAGATTTTTCTTTTGCAGCTTCATGCGGCCTTACCCCCCTTCTTCGGCTTCTGCGAGCCGAGCGGACGGCGGACCGTCCAGCGTTCGATGTAGGGAGCGAGAATATTCATCAGCAGGATCGAGAAGGAAACGCCTTCGGGATAGCTGCCGAAGAAGCGGATCAGTACGGTGATCACGCCGGCGCCGACGGCAAAGATCATCTTGCCCGTCCGGGTGATCGGGGTGGTCACGTAGTCGGTCGCCATAAAGATCGCGCCGAGGAAGAGACCGCCCGAAAGGATCTCGTAAAGCGAGGTGCGCAGAGGCGTCTCGTCGCCGCCCGCCGCCTTGATGATCAGCGAGAGGACGAACACCGTTCCGATCAGGCAGAGCGGCGTCTCCCAATGGATGACGCGGCGGATCACAAGATAGATAAATCCGAGGATCAGCGCGAGGATACACGCCTCGCCGATCGCGCCGGCGCGGTTGCCGAGAAACATATCGGTAAGGCTCGGCAGGCTTCCGCTCCCCTCGCCGTTGAGGATCTCCAGCGGCGTCGCCGAGGAGACGAGGTCGGGGCTTGTGAAGCGCGAATGTACGCCGCCTCCGGTCGAGTCGGCAAAGCAGAGAAGCAGGAAGATGCGCCCGGTGATCGCCGGGTTGGCGAAATTGCATCCGAGGCCGCCGAAGAGACACTTGACGACGACGATCGCAAAGACCGAGCCGAGCACGCATTGCCAGATCGGCACCTCCGCGTGCAGGTTCAGCGCGAGCAGAAGCCCGGTGACGACGGCGGAGAGATCCCCGATCGTCTGCTGTTTTTTCGTGATGAGGTTAAAGACTCCCTCCGCCGCGACCGAGGCGAGCACGCACACGGCGATGACGAGCAGAGCGCGCCATCCGTAAAGGATCACGCCGGCGATCGAGGTCGGCGCAAGCGCGATCAGCACGTCCGCCATGATGCGCGGCGTGGACGCCGCAGAGCGCAGATGCGGCGAGCAGGAGACTGTCAGTTTCTTATCCATAAAATTCCGATCTCCTCCTTACTCGGCTTCCGCCGCTTTTTTTCGCGCCTGATATTCGCGCAGGTCGGCTTTGGCGAGCCGGTTGCTTTCGACGAGCGGCCGCCCCGACGGGCAGACGAAGGAACAGCATCCGCATTCGATGCAGAGATTGACCTTCGCGTGTTCCAGCCCCGCGCCGCGGTCGTCCGGCTCTTTGATCTTCAGAATATGCTCGAACGCGGTCGGTTCGAGTCCCATCGGGCAGGCGGCGACGCACCGACCGCAATGGATGCAGGGATAGGAAGGCTTGGGCTTTGCGTCCTTCTGATTCAGCGCGAGGATCGCGTTGTTGTTTTTGAGGATCGGATCCTCGTCCGACCAGACGGTGATGCCCATCATCGGGCCGCCGTAAAGGATCTTGCCCGGCTCTTCGGAAAAGCCGCCGGTGAATTCGATGACCGAGCGGATGCTCGCGCCGATCGGGGCGATGACGTTCATCGGATTTTTGATCGCCGAGCCGTCCACCGTCAGGCATTTTTCGACGAGCGGCATCCCGGTCTTCGCGTAGCTGCCGAGGAAGGCGAGCGAGGTCACGTTCAGAACGATCACCCCGACGTCCGCCGGCAGTTTTCCTTCGGGAACGACGCGCCCGGTCGTGTTCAGGATCAGGATCTTTTCGCCGCCCTGCGGATAGGTCGAGGGAAGCGGCATGACCTCGACGCGCCCGTCGGTCTCAAAGAGGCTGCACATCGCCTCGATGCAGTCGGGCTTATTCTCCTCGATGCCGAAGAGAATGCGGTCGGCGCGCAGGAATTTTTCGAGAAGGCGAACGCCCTCGGCGATGTCTTCCTTGCGGTCGAGCATCGTCCGGGTGTCGCTCGTGATGTACGGCTCGCACTCGGCGGCGTTGATTAGCACCGTGTCGATCTGCCCCTTGCGCTCGGCCTCGAATTTGACCGAGGTGGGGAAGCCCGCGCCGCCGAGACCGACCAGACCGCTCTTACGGACGGCGGCGATGAAGTCGTCGAGCGTTTCGAGCACCGGAGGCGCAATGCTCTCGTCCGGCGTCATCAGACCGTCCGACTCGATGAGGATCGCCGGGCAGCTGCGGCCGGAGGAGGCGAGATAGCTGTCGATCTTCTTGACCTTTCCGGAGACCGACGAATGGATCGGCGCGCTGACGAATCCGCCCGCCTCCGCGATCAGCGTACCGACCTTGACCTCGTCTCCGATCTTGACGACCGGGACGGCAGGCGCGCCGATATGCATCGATAGGGGGATCAGCACGGTCGCCGGCGGCGCCATGCGAACGGCAGGCATCCCGGCGGTGTTCTTTCTGTGGGGAACGTGAACGGTCCCCGGCTTGAACAACGGCATAAATTTT
>CADBPA010000047.1 GCA_902796505.1 uncultured Ruminococcus sp. | reverse complement strand
GGAGCATGATACCATCCGTAGGGGCGGTGCTTTAGCCCCGCCCGAAGAAGTGAGAAAACAAAAAAACAATCGGCTTTGCAGTACAGTGGTATAAAATCGGACTGAATTTTTCGCCCAACCTTTTCGGGCGCGGCTGAAGCAGCGCCCCTACAGTAAAAGGCGTACTTACGGCGGCGCGATCGTGCCGAGGCGCGCTCCGCACTTCGGCAGAATAGAGTTTCCGGAGGGAGGCTTTCATCTCGACGGGTGAAACCGCTTTGCGATCACAGAATGCCGAACGCCTGATTGATCCCTCTGGCGATGATCTCGGCGGCGGAGGTGGTGATGCCGTCGATCTCGCGCGGAGAGACGTACATCGGCTCGACCGCCGCGTCCTGCTTTCCCGGCAGCTCCATCCCAAGCAGGCGCGCCTGTTCGCGCACGAACACCCGCGAATCGATGACCGTCGGCACGCCGACGGCGATGACCGGGATGCCGAGCGTCTCGCGGTTGATCGGCGCGCGGCTGTTCCCGATGCCGCTGCCGGGGAAGATGCCGGTGTCGGAGATCTGGATCGTCCTGCCGAGCCGTTCGGCGGAGCGCGCCGCCAGAGCGTCGATCGCAATGATCGCGTCGGGGGAGATGCGGTCGCAGAGTCCGATCACCGTCTCGCAGGCTTCCATGCCGCTTTCCGCCATCACGCCGGGGGTGCTGACCGCGATCTGCGCACACTCCATTCCCTCGAAGAGAGAGGGCGAAAAATCCTTGATATGCAAAGTTGCATTTACATTTTTGGCGGTTTTCGGTCCGATCGCGTCGGGCGTCAGCCGTTCGTTGCCGAGTCCGACGACCAGAATTCTTTCGGGGGAAATGCCGTCGGCTTCAAAGAGACGGCAGAGTTCGGAGGAGATCTCCGAGGCGGCGTCGTCCCGATCCTCCTCATCGAGTTTGTCCATGCGGTCGAGCGTCAGGGTGTCGTACCGGCCGCAGGGGCGACCGATGCTCTCCGAGCCCTCCTCGCTCGTGATGCGGATGCGCTCCCACGCCATGCCGCGCTTGCGCTCGGTCCTCCGCTCCACGCCGGGCAGTTCCGGGTCGGCGCGCCGCCGTTCGCAGGCGAGGTCGCTCTCCGGCAGGGGTACGCCGCTCTCCTGCGGTTCGCGTTTTCCGAAGATCATATCTCTCTCCTTTCTTTTTTGCGGGTCCTGCCCGCTCGTCTTTCTCCGGGGATTATCCCCCGGCGGCCGCGCTTTATTCACCCCGGCGCGCGGCGGTTGGTCTTCTTTTTAAAATTGTTTATTTTAGATAATTTTTTGACCGCTTCCTTGTGCAGAATCACGAAATCGAAAATCGGGCGAAAAGGGTGTTGAAAAGCGCGCGGTTTTGTGCTAAAATAGAAAAGGTAAAATATCTGTGCAATCTATTTCGGGAACTTCGCCCCCCCAAGCGACGATCCCACGGAAAGGTACTGTCATGAAAAGAATCATTAGTCTTTTGCTCTGCGCCCTGCTGCTTTCGGCGAGCGTCCTCGCGCTTTTCTCCTGCGGCGCTCCGAAGGATCTCGGCGCAAAGATCTCGGTCTATCTCGGCGAGGGCGTCTACGATCTCGATCCGACCGCCTACGCCGTCAGCGACAACGCCGGGCAGGTCATCAGCCTGCTGTACGAGCCGCTCTTCACGATCAACGCGAAGAATCGCCTCGGCAAGGCCGCCGCGAAAAGCTATAAGATCGACAAGAAGGAGCGCAGGATCACCGTCACGCTGCGCGAGTCCTATTGGTCGGACGGCGTCCGTCTGACCGCCGACGATTATCTTTACGCTTGGCGCGAAGTCCTTCTCGAGCCGAACCACGTGAGTCCCGCCGCCGCCCTGCTTTACGATATCGAGAACGCCGTCGCGGTCAAGTCCGGCGAGGCGGATCTCTACGATCTCGGCGTTTCGGCGGAAGGGTACGAGCTGACGATCACCTACCGCGAGGGCGCCGATCCGAAGCAGCTGCTGCGCAATCTCGCCTCGGTCTATACCGCTCCGCTGCGTCGGGACGCGGTGGCGAAGGGCGGGGATTTCTGGAGCAAGAAGCTCAGCCTTTCGGTCTCGAACGGTCCGTTCGCCGTCTCGATGATCGACGATGAGGGCGGCAGCTTCGTCCTGACGCGCAACGAGGGCTATCACCAGTCGCCCGACGTGAAGAACGTCACGACCAAGGTCACTCCGCACCAGCTCGTCTCCTTCACCTTCAGCGGCGAGACGAAGACGCTGACCTACGACGACGTGAAGAACCGAGTCGTCTTCTTCCTCTCGGACGCCCCGGCTTCCGACCGCTCGGCGAACGCGAAGAAAGCGACCGCCGTCGATACCCTTTCCGCTTATACCTACGTCTTCAACACCGAACGCGCTCCGTTCAACAATGCCGCCGTCCGTTCGGCGCTTCTCAAAGCCCTGCCGCGCGAAGAGATCGCAGAAGCGCTCGTCTTTGCCAAGGCGGCGACCGGTCTGCTTCCCGAATCGGTCCTCGATCTTGCGACCGGCAAGTCGATCCGCAAAAAGAACGAGATCCTCTCCTCCTCCGCCGAACTGGACGCCGCAAAGGCGCTGCTCGCCGGGCTTTCGCTCAGCGAGGAAGAGAAGAGCTTCACCCTCACCGTCTCGGACAACGAGGACGAGCGGATCATCGCGCAGTTTGCCAAAGCCGCCTGGGAGGAGCTCGGCTTCTCGGTGACGGTGGACGCCGTCGGCTACGTATCGGAAAGCCTCGTGGACGTCGAGGACTCCGACAAGACCAAAAAAGCCTATTTTGAAGCGCACGACGCGAAGGTGCAGGTGCTGGTCGCCGACGCGGCGCAGGGCAAGCGCGATTTCGACGTCATCGGCTTCGATATGAACTTCTACTCCAAAGATCCCTTCGTCGGACTCGCGCAGTTTGCGAAAAAATACAGCGGCAACGGCGCGTCCTTCGACGCCGAAGAGCTGACCGAGGGGAGCGAGACGCTTCCTCCGATCCGCGAGAAAACCGCCCGTCCCTTCTTCAACGGCTGGCAGAGCGACGAATACGACGCGCTGATCGACAAAGCCTTCGCCGCCACCGACAAGAAGGAGAGAAGCGCCGCCCTGCGCGACGCCGAGAATCTCCTGATCCGCGAAGCCGTCGTCTGCCCGGTGGTGTTCAATCAGAACTACGCCTTCACGCAGGACCTCTCCCGCGTATCGACCGACGGCGCCGGCAACTTCGTGCTGACGCGGACGAAGCAGAGAAACTACCGCAAGTATCTCGACGAGGACTGATCCTCAAAAAAGACAGAAAAAGCCCGTAAAGACTTTTCTATATTATAATGAAGAAAACGGCGTCCGCCGCTTCCCGATTCTGCGGAGGGGATCGGCGCCGTTTTCGGTTTTCCGGAAAGGAGGCGACGAATATGCCGAAAGCACGCAAGGAGGAATTCCGCCTGCGGACGATGACCGACGTGAAGGTCTTCATCCTCTTTCTGCTCGACCATCTGCGGGGCGATCCCGTGGACGAGACGACCTTGATCCGCATCATCGCCGAAAATACCGACCAGATCCGCACCGACTATAAAGAAGCGCTGACCGAGCTTACCGACGCCGGGCATCTCTATGCCGACACGGTGGACGGCGAGACCTATTATCTCATCTCGGAGAGCGGCAGCACCGTCGCCGCCGAACTCTACAGCCGCCTCGATCCCGCCTTTCTCGAACGCGGCCTGCGCTACGCGCACAGGTTCGTCTCGCTCGCACGCACCGGCGCCGAGGTCTTTTCCTCGCTCGACGAGGACGGCGGCGACTTCCGGCTCACCCTCGGCGCGCGGGACGATCGGGGAGAACTCTTCCGCCTCTCGCTGCGCTTCCGCACGAGGATCGAAGCCGAGAATACCCGCAAAAGATTCCTCGCCTCGCCCGACGACGTCTATCGCGGTATCCTCTTCGCCACCAGCGGAAGTATGGACTTCTTTCACAATTAAGAGCGATCCGCCCCTCGGAAAATCGGCAAGATGACGAAATTTTCCCGAAATAAGGAAATTTCCGGCAAAAGCGAGCCGACAGAGGAAAAAACCTCCAAAGTTGTGAACTTTTTGTAAAAATTTTTGAATTTTTTTTGAAAAATCTATTGACAAAAAAAGACTTTCCTTATATAATAAAGGCAATAACAGGCGCGAGCGGTCGTTTTGCGGCATACCGCGCCGGGAGAACGGATGAAAGAATCGGAAATGAGCCGTGTGGACGGGATGATCGCCCGTCTGCGCGAAGATCCCAATGACAGCGTGACCTCGCAGGAGTTGTTCTCCGCGTTCTATCCGCTGACGGCGTCGCTCGCCGCGCGCTATTCGACTCCGGGAAGTTCGGGATACGACGAGCTGATCCAGGCGATGCGCATCGCGCTGTATGACGCCGCGCTTTCCTACGATAAACAGAAAGGGAAGTTTGCGACCTACGCGGCGGCTTGTATGCGAAACCGGCTGATCGACAGTCTGCGTGCGCTGGAGCGTGAAAACGCCGACCTTCTCGATCCTTTGGGCGAGGAGATCGCCGCGATACCGTCCGAGGAGGATCTGGAGCGCGATTTTGTCAGCCGTGAGAATTATCTGCACGCGCTTTCGCTGGCGAAAGAGATCCTGTCTCCGTTTCAGTACAAGGTGCTGGTCCTCGGAAGCGAGGGATATTCCACCGCGGAGATCGCCGAAAGGCTCGGCGTCGCCGCCAAGACGGTGGATAACGCGAAGTATCGCACCCGCACGAACAAGCGCGTCCGCGAGATCTTTTCCGACCTGCTCTGACGGCGGCGGAAGGGAAGTCAGGCGAAAATTTTTATAGGTTATATGCCCGAGTAGCTTAAGGGAGAGCGTTGGTTATACAAAGGCGTCGGTTGGAATCCGTCTAAGGGCAAAAATAATATTCCACTAAGTGAGGAAAAAAGCATGTACCAGGACAAAATTTTGAAGTGCAAGGATTGTGGCAACGAGTTCGTGTTTACCGCCGGTGAGCAGGAATTCTATGCGTCCAAGGGATTCGAGAACGAGCCCACCAGATGCAAAGAATGCCGCGCCGCAAGAAAGAACGCACAGAAGGGTGAAAGAGAAATGTTCACCGCCATCTGCGTCGAATGCGGCAAGGAATGCCAGGTTCCCTTCAAGCCGACCGAAGGTAAGGCTGTGTATTGCAGCGAGTGCTTCGCAGCAAGACGTGCCGCAAGAGACTGATTACCAAGTCGCCTGACCGAATCTCCGGACCGATTCCGTCCGGAGATTCGTGTTTTTT
>CADBPA010000046.1 GCA_902796505.1 uncultured Ruminococcus sp. | reverse complement strand
CGCGTCCTGCACGAATACGCCGGCAAGGAATTCAAGAACGTGACCGACGAGGCGCTCGACCTCTCCTCCGACGAGGAAAAAGAGGCGCTGAAGAAGGAAAACGAGGACGCGAAGGACCTGCTCGGCGCGATGAAGGACGCGCTCGGCGACAAGGTCGCATCCGTCCGCTTCACCGGCTCGCTGAAGAATAAACCGGTCTGCCTCGCCACCGAGGGCGACCTCTCGGTCGAGATGGAAAAGGTGCTGAAGAAAACCCCCGGCGCCGACGAACGTCTCCCGAAAGCGAAGATCGTTCTGGAGATCAACAAGGACCACGCCGTCGCCGAAAAACTCCGTTCGCTCTTCGCCGAAGAAGGCGACGCGGGCAAGGAGAAGATCGCAAAATACGCGAAACTCCTCTACGCGCAGGCGTGCCTCTACGGCGGCGTCTCGCTCGATGATCCGGCGGAATTCTCCGACCTCGTCTGCGAGCTGATGATCGGATGATCCCATTGCGGTAAAAAACAAAGAAAAATCCGGCTTTGCCCGAAAAATCCCGGAAGTTTTCCCTCGGATTTTCCCGAATGATCCCGGAAGTTTCTCCTTTCCCTCCCCGAAACCGGGGAGGGATTTTTTTGCGAAAACGCTTGACGGCGCGGCGGACGCGTACTATAATAGAAGCGTACCCGCTCCGGCGGCAAAACGACGAAAGAGAGAAAACGTTATGAACGATATGCAAAAGATCCGGGCGGCGTTCGTCGCCTCATATCTCAAGGACGACCGCACCGCAGAGGCGGAGGCGCTCCTTCCCCATCTGACGGCGGACGGCCGGTTCGACCATCTGGATTATTCGATCAACCTCAATTCCAACTGGCCGACCTCGCAAAGCCTCGCCCATGCGTTTGTTTTTTCCGCCGCGTGGGCGCAGACGGAGGACGCGCGCTATCTTGCGGCGGCGACGGCGGTGCTCGACGATTGGCTGGCGCACCGTTACCGCAATCCCAACTGGTGGCATATGCAGATCGGCATTCCCATGAATCTGACGAAGATCGCGCTGCTTCTCTGGGATCAGATCGGAGAGCGGCGGCAGGCGGGCGTGCTGGAAATGCTCGACGAAGGCTCGTTCGGCGCGCATCCCGAATATATGGAAAAATGGACCGGCGCCAATCTCATCTGGGAAGCGGCGACGACGATCAAGGTCGCGCTTCTGCGCGAGGACGATCGATTGCTCCGCACCGCGGTCGACCGTCTCGCCCGCGAGATCGACTACGCGCCGGAGGGCATCCAGAAGGACGGAAGCTTCTTTCAGCACGGCCCGCTGCTCTATTCCGGCGGATACGGCCGCTCGCTGATCGTGCAGATGAGCGAACTGCTCTCGGTCCTTTCGGGAACGATTTATCAGCTTCCGCAGGAAAAACTCGATCTTCTGCTCTTTCATCTGCTCGACGGTCTGCGTTTTATGACGCACAGAGACCGTATGGACGCCGCGATCACCGGACGGGAATATACCCGCAAAGGCGGCCTCTCCGCTATGAGTATGCTCCCCGCGCTCGATCGGCTGATCGCCGTTCCCGAGATGCCGCGCAAAGAGGAGCTGATCGCCTACCGAAGCGCGATCGCCGAGCGGAAAACCATGCCGCAGCTCCCTGCCGTCCGCTACTTCCCGATCGCACGCTATCTGACCTGCCGCAGCGGCGAATGCTTCTTCTCCTTCAAGGGCGCAAGCCCGGATACGCTCTGCACCGAGCATTGCAACGAGGAGGGCGTTCTCGGCTATAACCTCTCCTACGGCTCCCGCACCGCCGCGCTCCGCACCGGTCGGGAATACGACGATATCGCCCCGGTCCTCAATTATGCGAGGATCCCCGGCACCACGGCGCCGGAGGAGTCCTACGACGCGCTGTACGCCAAAAAAGACTTGATCCGCCGTCCTCTCTCCGGCAGGCATTTCGGCGGCGCGCAGAAGGGCGACTACGCCGTCTGTTTTGAGGACGCCGACCGCGAGGGCGTTCGCGCAAGGATCGCCTGCTTTGCCTCGCCCGCCGGACTGATCCTGCTCGGATGCGGCGTCGTGAGCGAGAACGGCTCTCCGCTGATCACCACCGCCGAGCAATGCCTCGCGCAAGGCGCGCCGACCGAAAGCGGCAGAAGCGTCTGCCACGGCGGTATCCGCTATCAGAATCTCGATCCCGAAGAGAGGCTCGTCGCGGTCTGTGCCGAACAGAGCGGCAGTTGGCGGCGCAACAACCGGCAGATCAGCGACCGGACCCCGATCCGCAAGACGGTCTTTACCCTGACGGTAGACCGTTCGGGAAAGGACAGCTACGCCTACGCGATCCTGCCGGAGGAGATCGGCGAGCAGGCGATCACCGTTCTGAAAAACGACAAGGAAGCCCAAGCGGTCGCCCTGCCGGACGGAAAGATCCTCGCGGCGTTTTACCGGGGGGGAACTTTCAAACTCGGCGAGCAAACGGTCTCCGTCAAGGAGGACGAGATCCGATTCCTCGGCTGACGCGATCGGTAAAGAACCGCCGGCGCCTCCGCAAAGCGGTTTCCACGACGAAAGGACGAAGAAAAACCGCCGGAACGCTTGAAACCATCGTCAACGTCTGGCCTCCGTCCACGACGAAAGGACGAAAAAAACCGCCCGAAAGGCAAAAAATCGCGCTCACAATGGATCGACGAAAAGACTCGCGCCCTTCACCGATCGATCCCGGCGCAAGAACGTTTTTTCGTTTTTCATCGGCAAAAAGACTCCCTCGGATTTCCCTCCGAGAGAGCCTTTTGTTTTATAGATCATTCAGT
>CADBPA010000045.1 GCA_902796505.1 uncultured Ruminococcus sp. | reverse complement strand
TCACGTCCATCGCAAAGGGCGCGCGGATCGCCTTCACCTCGGTGGTCGTCGTGCGGTCGTTCGCCTTGATCGATAAGACGATCCCGGCGTAGTCGGCGTCGTCGAGCTTCTTCTCGAAGGCTTCCTCTCTGCCGCGCAGCTCTTCGTAGATCTTCGCGTTTTCGTCGGGATCGCCGGCGTTCAGCGCAGGGAAGCGGATGACGTGGATCGTCAGCTTCACCGGATCGCATCCGTCCGCCTCGGCGCGGACGGTGTAGTCGCCGAGTATCTTTCCGCGCAGTTCACCGCTTTCGCTGACCGAGACGGCGGCGTCGTTTTCGCTGATATAGCGCACGTCGCCGGAAAAACCGCTCTTCGGCGAGAGGTGGATCACGTCGTCGATCATGACGTCGTATTCGCTCTGCGGAAAGGCGAGTTCACCGCCTTTTTCGCCGCCTTTTTCGCCTCCTATTTGGCCGCCTATTTGGCCGCCAATTTGGCCTCTGCAGGAGACGAGCGCGAGGACGGCCAGCAGGATCAGCAGGATCGCCGGCGTAAAGCGCCATAGGCGGACCTGCGGTCGGGAAAGGTTTTTCGTGCGTTTGCGGTTTCTGTCATTCATTCTTTTTCTTTTCTCCTTTTCGGGGTATCTTTATTTTATCATTTTCCGCGCGCGTTGTCAACCCCGTTTGCCGGTCCGCGCCGCGCTTTTTTGCCCCTACCTATGAATACGATAAAAAAACCGAAAGGGGGACAAAAGATCTGAAAAAAGAAAATTTTTCGAGGGGAAGCGAAAGAGGGGAGGCTCCGCTTCGTTACCCGGAGGGAGGCTTGGCGTCGTGCGCTTCAAAGTATAGTGCTGAACTTTGAAAAAAATATGATTCGCATTTCGGTCGTATAAGAGTTATCGGAGGCATAATTCAGCATGCCTTCCCCGCTTGGGGGAAGGTGGCACACGGTGTCCGCCCCGTGTGACGGATGAGGTGTCAAGTGCGGAAAGCACTACATCATACTTTTAAACCCGGAGCAAAATCAAATTTTCACAGAAATGTTTGATTAAATCGCTACTGCGACCGCGCGAAGGGCGATATTCCCGGCGAAACACCTCATCCGTCACGGGCATCCGTATTGCCCGTGCCACCTTCCCCCAAGCGGGGAAGGCTTATTGTCGTGCGCCCCGAAGAATCGCGCTGGACTTTGAGTAAAGGCGCGCTCCGCATTTTGGCGATATAGAGTCACCGGGAGCATGATTCGGTCGCCTTCCCCGCTTCGCTCCCGGAGGGAGGCATTCCGCTATGCGCCTCGCGGTATCGCGCTGAATTTTCAAAGCGCGAGCGTTCTTTTTCGGCGATTTCCCCCGAAAATGAAAATAATTATTAGCAAAAAGCGCCGTTTCCGGAAGAAACGACGCTTTTTTCAGGGCTTCGCCGCCGCGCGGCGCGGGATCAAATTTGTTCAGTTTTTCTTGAAGAGCGGCCCATAGGCGGCGCAGGCGCGGTAGTCTGCGCCCTCTTTGTCCATGCCGAACGCCGACCACGCCGACGGACGGAAGATATCCTCGTCCGGCACGTTGTGCATGGCGACCGGGATGCGGAGCATCGAGCAGAGGGTGATGAGGTCGGCGCCGATATGGCCGTAGCTGATCGCGCCGTGGTTGGCGCCCCAGTTGTTCATCACGCTGTAGGCGTCGCAGAAGGGAGAGCCCTTCACGCCGTTGGTGCGCGGAGCAAACCAGGTGCAGGGCCAGGTGTAGTCGGTGCGCTTCCAGAGGACGTCGGTCACCTCGTCGGGCAGGGCGACCGTCCACCCCTCGGCGATCTGGAGCATCGGGCCGAGGCCTTTGACGAGATTCAGCCGGATCATCGTCGCCGGCATTGCGGCGCGCGTCACGAAACGCGAGGAGTATCCGCCGCCGCGGAAGTAGCCGAGGTCGGCGTAGGGCCAGGTGGTGTGCGCCATCATCGTGTCGATGTCGCGGTCGGTCACCTTCCACCACTGCTTCATCGTCGGCTGTCCGCGCTCGTCCCGGACCTCGCCGCAGGCGTCCACACAGCAGGCGCCGGAGTTGATCAGATGGATGAAACCGCCGGCGGCTTTTGCTTTGCCTTCGATCTCATAGCCGGTCACGCGGCGGACGGCGGACTCGCTCCAATAGGTGCGCACGTCGGCAAACATCTGCGCACGACCGGTCAGAAGCTTCATAAAGAGCATCGAGGTCGCGTTCAGCGTGTCGTTCTCGGTGCCGAGGATGTACGGCTCGCGCGCGCCGTTCCAGTCGAAGGAGCTGTTGAGGATGGATTCGGGGAAGTCGCAGTTCGGGTAGAAGTCGGTCCATTGCCGCTGCCCCTGGAAACCGCCGACGATCGCGTTGTGTCCGACCATCTCCTCCTCGCGCCCTTCGGGTAGATTCGGATTTCCGTTGTAGAGATCCTTGATGATGCACGCCATCTTCGCGGTGAACTCCCAGTCGCGCTCCTTCTGTTCGGGCGTTCTCTGAAGCTCCTTCGGGTTTTTATCGAAGTCGGGGCGGCACTTTTCCTTGATCCAGGCGAGCGCCTTCTCGTATTCTTTTTCGTCGTAGATGCCCTCGGTCATGCGGCGGATGATCTCCACCTCGTCCACCGATTCGACGCGCATACCGAGATAGTCCTCGAAGAAGTCCGGCGAAAGGATCGAGCCGCCGATGCCCATCGTGACCGAGCCGATCTGCAGATAGCTCTTGCCGCGCATCGTCGCCGCCGCGACCGCCGCTCTTGCGAAACGGAGGATCTTTTCGGCGACGTCCGCAGGGATCGCGGTATCGTCGGCGTCCTGCACCTCATGGCCGTAAATGCCGAAGGCGGGAAGCCCTTTCTGGCTGTGCGTGGCGAGGACCGACGCAAGATACACCGCGCCGGGGCGCTCGGTGCCGTTGAAGCCCCAGACCGCCTTGATCGTGTCGGGGTCCATATCCATCGTCTCGGCGCCGTAGCACCAGCAGGGGGTGACGGTCAGGGTGATATCCACGCCCGCCTTGCGGAATTTGTCGGCGCATGCCGCCGCCTCGGCGACTCGTCCGATCGTCGTATCGGCGATGATGACCTTCGCGGGCTCGCCGTTCGAGTAAAAGACGTTCTCTTCGATGAGCTTCGCGGCGGATCTCGCCATATTCATCGTCTGATCTTCGAGGCTTTCGCGCACCTTGATCTTTCCGCGCCGACCGTCGATGGTCGGGCGGATGCCGATGACGGGATAATCGCCGATGAGTCTGTTCTTTGCCATATTACTG
>CADBPA010000044.1 GCA_902796505.1 uncultured Ruminococcus sp. | reverse complement strand
TGCGCATCACTTGGCGAAGCCAAGCATCACGTTCCGCGGCAGCGGAACACATCGTTCAAAAAAGCGCCTTTTGTCTACCGTCAAAAGGCACTTTTTTGTTGGTCGGAATGACAGGATTTGAACCTGCGACATCGTGCTCCCAAAGCACGCGCGCTACCAACTGCGCTACATCCCGTTTCGCCGTATTCTCTTCGGCAAACTCTATTATACCTTTTCCGGGGCAAAATGTCAAGCGATTTTTCAAAAAACCGGATACGGTATTTTCAGAAGTTTAGAAATAGACCGAAAAAGCATTTTTGGGAAATCACCGCCTTGACAAATCGAAGATTTCGTGATATGATAATAAAGAAATACGCGCAAGGCGCGTAATACGCGCAAGGCGCGTAATACGCGCAAAGCGCGTAAAAAGAAAGGAAGAAAAGATGAACAAGAAGGGCGGACTGTTCGCCGGCGTGATCGTCGGCATCATGATGCTGATCGGGGGAACGATCCTCCTCTGGTGGAACGAGGGCAACAACGTGCGCAACCTGAAAGCGACCGCGGAACTTGAGCAGAAGTACACGGACGTCTCGAGCGAGACGGTCGATCCCGCAAACGACGGCAAACTGGTCGCCATGGGAGGCGATCTTACCGTCGTGGACGAACGCGTGGGAGACGCAGTCTTCTCGGTCGCGGCAAAGACCGCGCTTCTGAAGCGCACCGTCGAGATGTATCAGTGGGAAGAACACGAAGAGGGAGACGGAGACTCGACGACCTATTCTTACGAGATGGTCTGGAAGGAGGAGCTGATCGATTCGACTCCCTTCCACAACAGAGGGCATGAAAACCCGACGTCGATGCCGTATGACAGCGCCGTTTTCGGCGCGCGCGACGTCCTGCTCGGCGCGTACAGACTCAGCGCGGAGCAGATCGAAAACCTGCCCGCCGAAAAGGCGATCGACGATCCGACCGCGAATATGCCGAACTACACGCCAAGCGGCAGATATCTGGCAAGCGGCGATCTTTCAAGCCCCAAGATCGGCGATATCCGCATCAGCTGGAGCTACAACGACTGGAGCGAGGCGACCGTTCTCGCGCAGATCAGCGGCGAAAGCTTCGTGACCTACACGGCGGAGAACGGCAAGACCTACAACCGCGTCGAAGAAGGGCTTCACACCGGCGCCGAAATGATCCAGATGATCCGTGACGACGACAATATGCTGAAATGGATCCTCCGCGCCGTCGGAGCGGTCGCCATTCTGATCGGCTATCTCTCGCTGATCAGCCCGCTGACGAAGGTGCTCTCCTTCATTCCGATCTTCGGCGGCCTCGTTTCGGGCGCGCTCTTCCTTGTGGAACTGCTCGCGTCGATCGTGCATTCGCTGGTGGTCATCGCCATCGCGTGGGTGGTCTACCGCCCGGTGATCGGCATTTCCCTGCTCGCCGCCGCGCTGGTACTCATCATTCTTCAGATCGTCATCTCGAAGAAGAAAAAGGCGAACGCATAAAAAGCGTCCGGGCGGCCGGCATGAAAAAACGTATCCGGCAAAAAAATCAGGCGAAACGCCGTCCGTATGGGCGGCGTTTTTCGCGCAAAAAACCGTGAAGAGAGGCGGTCGGCGGAAGATCGGAGGAGCGGTCGGCGGCGGAGTTTCGGGGCGCGTTTTTTTCGCGGCGGTCTGAAAACGAATTTTTCGGCGGAAGATGATGCAAAAAGCGGAGATTTTCCGCGTTTTTCCGCCGGATTTTGCAACAAAATCGGGGCTTGACATTCACGCCTTTTCGGTGTATGATAAAAGGGCAACAAAAACAAGGACGGTGCGGTTATGCACGAAAAAACCATCTGGGGTAAGATCCGCTATTTTGCCCTGCTCAATTTCGGGATCCTTCTGGTCGCGATCGGCGTTTATTTCTTCAAAGCGCCGAACGGATTTGCGACCGGGGGCGTCAGCGGCCTTTCGATCGTTCTGACGCGGCTCTTCCCGATCATCTCCCAAGCACAGTTCATGACGGCGATCAATATCATCCTTCTGATCATCGGCGTGATCTTTCTCGGCAAAGAATGCGGCTTTCTGACGATCTACTGCTCGCTGATGCTCTCGCTGGAAAACCTGATTTTCGAGCGTTGGATCCCGCTTTCCGGGCCGCTGACGAGCTATCCGCTGCTGGAGCTGGTCTACGCCGTCCTGCTGACCGGGATCGGCGCGGCGATCCTCTTCCGCTGCCACGCCTCCTCGGGAGGGACCGATATTGTGGCTCTGATCCTGAAGAAAAAGACCGAGATGAACGTCGGCACCGCGCTCCTGATCAGCGACGCGCTGATCGCGGCTTCGACCTTTCTCATCTACGACGTACAGACCGGGCTGTTCGCAATGCTCGGACTCTTTGCGAAGGTCTTCGTGGTGGACGACATTCTCGACTCGATCAACATGTGTAAATCCTTCACGATCATCACGACCAAACCGGAGGAGATCTTCGCCTATATTACAGGGGATCTTCATCACAGCGCGACGGCCTATGAAGGCAAAGGCGTCTATTCCGGAGAGGGGAGAACGGTGATCCTGACGGTCTGCCGCAGGTCAGAGGCGATCCGGCTGCGCAAAAAGGTCAAGGAAGTGGATCCGCACGCCTTTATCATTATTTCCAAGACGAGCGAGATCATGGGCAAGGGGTTCCGCGACAACACTTTATAGGGGCTGTCATCTTTTGGCCAGATTATAGGGGCTGTCATCTTTTGGCCAGACCGAAAAACAAAAACAAGTGTTTTTAAGGTTTCTGTTCTGACGATTGCTTGGGCAAAAGTCAGGTCGAGATCCTACGGATCTCTATTTTTAATGTTTTTGTTTTTCTATCGCCGTTTCCTCCCTCGCCGTACAGACGTACTGTCTTCGGTCGGAAGCGACGATTCTGCCTCAAAACCT
>CADBPA010000043.1 GCA_902796505.1 uncultured Ruminococcus sp. | reverse complement strand
GTTCTACTGAAAATGTTTATGTCTACGCTGACGAATCAAAAGGAACGACCGAAAAAGTTACCGAAGGCGAAAACAAACAAAATGAAAACGTAAATTCCGCTCTCGGTAAGCTCGTTCTTGACAATGGAGAAGAATCCAAAGCATTAAGTTCCGAAGCAAAGACGGAAGTACAAAATGAAGTAGTGGACAATGCCATCGAAAAAGAAGATTTGGCAAGTGAAGAAAATGCAAACGCAAGATATTGGATCGATATCGCTGCTGATGATTTTGCAGGTGGTGAAGGAACTAAAGAAAAACCATATTTAATTTCTTCTGCGAGACAACTTGCTCTTCTTGCTGAAATCATGGCGGGATATAATAAAGAGAAAACTTACGAAGACTATTGTGATAAATACTATAAATTGACAAAAGATATTGACCTTGCTGGTAAAGTTTGGATTTCTATCGGTGTTGGAAATGATGGAACTGGCACAAATCCATTCAAAGGACACATTGACGGAAACAATAAAACAGTTTATAATATGTCATCTTTAGATGCAACTTATGAAGAACTTGAAGCTCACAAAATGGGAACTTGGTCCACTGCTTTAGGAAAGACTGTTGCACAAGATGGTTTTGTAGGATATGCAAAAGATGCAAGTGTAAAAAATCTATATATTGTAGGTGCTGTATTTGAAAATTCTAAATTTGAAAAATCAGGTTTCATTGTTTGCTGTGCTGATGGAAATATTGTTTTAGAAAATTGTCATGTTGATTCAACTTCAAGATATTATGGTATGTCAAACATTGGTGGATTGATTGGTATTTATAAAGGAGAAACACCAAATAGATTGGTTATAAAAGATTGCACAGTATCTGCAACAATTCAGGTTGTAAAAAGCTCAAACGGCAGAGGTGCCGGTTTTGTAGGAGCCGGATACAATTATAAAACTTCATGTTATTTCTATAATAGTGAATTCAACGGCGAAGTGAAGGGCGATGTTATTGGCGGATTTATCGGACGTTCTAACCCAAGATTAGGCATGGGTTATGATGTCGGATACCATTTCGTAAATTGCAATATGTACGGAAAATTAACCGGTACTCATACAGGATTAATTCTTGGTTATCAAGATAATGATAATACGATTGTTCCTGTAACTTTGAATAATTGCAATTATAAAATTAATGGTAACGGAAACGAATTTGCTTTCAGTTCGGACACAGACAATTTGATGAGCGACTATATTCAAACATCTGCCATTTGGCTTGGCGTAAATGGAGAATTTAATTCTATTAACTGGAGTAACAACTACCAACAAGGTTCTATTAACTACACAATCGATTCCACTGCAAACGCAATTACTTATGTTGTTGCAGATGAAACCACATTAAATCAAAGTGAATTATTTGATTTAAGTTGTACTCAAATTATAGGTAATGAAAATGCTAAACTATCTATTACATCTTCTGGTAGTGGAAATTCTGCTAAAAATAGAGATATAACAGGTAAATATAATAATTTCTACACACAAGATGGAAAATTAATTACTAAACTTTGGACAGGTAATACTTCTAACGATGGAACAACCCCTGAATATACACATACTATTACTTTTAATTGGGATAGCACATCTTCCCACTGGATTCTTGATTCTGGAAGCGAAAATTTGGTATCAACTCAGCAGAATTAACCGCTTTCATTCGATAAACAGAAATCTGTTTTCTACAAAGCAAAACGAAATAGAAACATTCAATCCATCAAAATGACGGAATGATCTATAACAAAAAGGGGATCTGCCGGGAAGCCGGCAGATCCTTTGATCAAAGAGACCGTCCCTTTCGCGCGGATGCGGCGATCGGGACGGTCCCATTCTTTTTTATGCTCTCATCAGATGGTATGAACGCCTTTGGCGGCGTCTGCATTGGAGTCGAGTTTATAGGTCTGCTGTTTTCTCCACTCGAAGAATTTGATCGCGACCTGCTCGAAGAGGGCGAGCGAGAGAAGGTCCTCTTCCTGCTCCTGATAGGAGGCAACGCGCTGGCGGAGCGAATCGATCTCCGGGGCGATCTTGTCTGCCGGGCGGTAGTCGATGATCGGCTCGTCGCCGATGATCTTTTTGCGGAATTCCTCCGCGATCGGGGCAGGGCATTTGCCGTACTCGCCGCGGATGAGGCCTTTGAATTCCTTTGTGACGTGGGAGTATCTTCCTTCGTTCTTGAAGAGAACGTTGTTGACCGCCTGCGTACCGACGATCTGGGAGGAAGGCGTGACCAGCGGCGGGAAGCCGGCGTCCTCACGCACCTTTGCGACCTCTTCCAGCACTTCGCCGAGCAGATCGGACTTTCCGGCAAGTTTCAGCTGCGAGATCAGGTTGGAGAGCATACCGCCGGGGACCTGATAGCGAAGGGCGTTGACGTCGACCTTCAGCACCTTCGGATCGATCAGGCCGGAAGCGAGCCACTTTTCGCGGATCTTCGTGAAGTACTTGGCGACGACGTCGAGTTTTTCAAGCGAAAGCCCGGTGTCGTACGGCGTACCCTGCAGCGCGGCGACGAGCGATTCGGTCGGCGTATGGGAAGTACCCATTGCCAGCGGCGAGATCGCGGTATCCACGCCGTCCACGCCGGCTTCGATCGCCTTCAGAAGCGTCATGGAAGCGAGGCCTGCGGTGTAGTGGGTATGCAGCTGGATCGGGATCTTGACCGAGGCCTTCAGCGTCTTGACGAGCTGATACGCCTCAAAGGGCTTCAGAAGCCCGGACATATCCTTGATGCAGATCGAGTTTGCGCCCATGGATTCGAGCTGCTTTGCATATTCGGCGAAACTGTTGTTGGTATGGAAGGGAGAGGTCGTATAGGAGATCGCCGCCTGAACGTGGCCGCCCTCTTTCAAGGTCGCGTTGATCGCGGTCTGCAGATTGCGCGGATCGTTCAGCGCGTCGAAGATACGGATGATGTCGATACCGTTGGCGACGCATTTCTGGACGAAATATTCGACGACGTCGTCGGCGTAGTGGCGGTAGCCGAGGATGTTCTGGCCGCGGAAGAGCATCTGCAGTTTGGTATTCTTCACGTGGTCGCGGATGGTACGGAGTCTCTGCCAGGGATCTTCATGCAGGAAACGGAGGCAGGCGTCGAAGGTCGCGCCGCCCCACGCTTCGAGGGAATAATATCCCACTTTATCCATATCTTCCAGGATCGGAAGCATCTCCTCCGTGGTCATACGCGTCGCCGCAAGCGACTGGTGCGCGTCACGAAGTACGGTTTCTGTAATCAGAATTTTTGACATGTTATCAAGTCCTTTCTGTTGTTAACGGAGGAAAGAGAGGAATACGCCTGCGGCGACCGCCGAGCCGATGACGCCGGCGACGTTCGGGCCCATGGCGTGCATCAGCAGGAAGTTCGAGGGATCCTCCTTACGGCCGACGTCCTGCGCAACGCGCGCCGCCATCGGCACCGCCGAAACGCCTGCCGAACCGATCAGCGGGTTGATCTTGCCGCCGGAGATCTTGCACATGATCTTTCCGGTGAGCAGTCCGCCGACGGTGGAAAGCATAAAGGCGAAAAGTCCGAGAACGATGATTTTGATCGTCTGGAAGGTGAGGAAGTTCGCGGCGTTCGCCGTTGCGCCGACCGAAACGCCGAGGAAGATCGTCACAATGTTGCAAAGCTCGTTCTGCGCGGTCTTGGAGAGACGGTCGGTCACGCCGGAGACGTTGAAGAGGTTTCCGAGCATCAGAAAGCCGATCAGGGGCGCCGCGTCCTTCACGATCATCACGACCAGCAGGGTAACGACGATCGGGAAAACGACCTTTTCGAGCTTCGAGACCGGGCGGAGATTCGTCATCTTGATCGCGCGCTCTTTCTTCGTGGTCAGAAGTTTCATAAAGGGCGGCTGGATGATCGGGATCAGGGCCATATAGGAGTACGCCGCGATCGCGATCGCGCCGAGCAGTTCGGGAGCAAGCTCCTTGGTGACGAGGATCGCCGTCGGTCCGTCCGCACCGCCGATGATACCGATCGCGCCTGCCTGCATCGGCGTGAAGCCGAGGATCAGGGCAAAGAAGAAGGCGGCGAAGACGCCGAACTGCGCGCCGGCACCCATCAGGAGGGATTTCGGGTTGGAGATCAGGGGAGAGAAGTCGGTCATCGCGCCGACGCCGAGGAAGATCAGCGAGGGATAAATGCCGAGTTTTACGCCGAGATAGAGAATGTCGAGAAGTCCGCCGTTGTTGACGACTTCCTGAATGATCGTCCACATTGAGGCGTGCGCGCCTTCGTCGACGACGCCTTTCGCTATGTAGTAATCATCGAAGAAATATTCGAGGTGCATCAGCTCCGCACCCGGAAGGTTGGCAAGGAACATACCGAAAGCGATCGGGAGCAGCAGAAGCGGCTCGAATTTCTTCACGACCGCGAGGTAGACCAGAACGCCGACGATGGCGTACATGATCAGATACTTCCACCAGTCGTGATCCGAGATCAGCCTCGAAATGCCGGTTGTTCCGAGAAAGTTCAGGATATCTTCTTTCATTTAAGAATACCTCGGATCAGGAAAGAGATGCGAGCAGATCGCCGGATGCGACCGACGCACCCTTCTGAACGTTGATGGAGGCGACGGTTCCGTCGCAGGGAGCGGGAATGTCGTTTTCCATCTTCATCGCTTCGAGAACGAGGATGACGTCACCCTTTTTCACAGCCTGACCGACTTTGACTTTGATATCAAGGACGGTTCCGGGCATCGGAGCGGTGACCGAATTGGCGCCGGCGGCCTTCGCGGGGGCGGCTGCCTTGGGGGCTGCGGCTTTGGGCGCCGCCGCGGGAGCGGAAAATGCTGCGGGAGCGGATACGCCTTCCGCGTCCGCTTCTTCCACGAATACTTCGTAGGTGTTGCCGTTAACGGTGATGTTGTATTTTTTCATGTTGGTTTCCATACCTTTCTTTTATCGCATTTCGGGATCAATTTCTCTTGAAGGAGACAACGCGGAATTTCTTTCCGCCGGCGTCTGCCTCGGCTGCCGCGATCGCGGCGGCAAGGACGGCGATCAGCTCATCGTCCGAAGTTTCTTCGACAGTTTCCTGTACGGCGGGCGCTTCCGGCTCTTCGGCCTTCTTCTGCGCCGCGCGCTTGGCGGGGAGATCGTGGAAGAAGATCTTGAACAGCGTGAGCGCACCCCAGATCAGGGCGAGGACGGCGAACACCGTTCCGATACCGATCAGGAGGATCTTCGCGCCGAAAGCAAGCATTTCCAGCCAGTTGTCGCCGCCGATGGTAACGCTCGAATACTGATCTTTCGTAATTTCCAGTAACGTATTCATTTTGTCCCCCTTTATCAAAGAGGCAGGATCCTGCGTCCGTCATCCGGGCCGATCCCTTTGCAGCAGAGCATCAGGAGAGCCGAGCAGACGCGCGCGCGGAGTTCGCTTGTCGAGATCACGTCGTCGATCTCACCGCTGGACGCCGCATACGCCGCGGAAGAAACCGTCTTTTTCCATTCCTCGACGAGTTCTTCGCGGGTTTTCTCCAGCGTGATGTAGCGATCCCATGCGAACGCGACGCCGGCGTCAGCGGGCAGGGCGCAGATCTCGGCGGTTTCCAGCGCGTAAACGATGTCCGCGCCGAGGGCTTTCGATCCGAGCAGGGCGAAGGACGCGCCGATCGCGTGATCCAGCAGAACGGTGACCTTCGGGCAGGCGGCGGAAGCGTAAGCCGAGGCAAGCCGCGCGATCTCCGGGGCGAAGAACGCCTTTTCGTTATCGACGTCCATGATGAGTCCCATCGAATCGACCAGCGTGACGATCGGGAGCGAGAACGCGTCGCAGAAATTGACAAAGCGGGAGATCTTGCGTGCGGAGTTTGCCGTAATGCGCCCCTCGTTCACCGAAGCGGAGGAGGCGACGACGCCGCATTTCACACCGGCGATCGTGGTAAACGCCGTGACGGCTTCCGGCGCGAAATCCGAAGCGACGCTGCAGAAGATGCCGTTGTCCGCGATGGAGGCAACGATCGCCTGACCGTCGCCGCCGAAGTCTACATTGCCGAGCATCCGTTCGAGCTTGTCGGTCGGCGGATTGGCGATCGTACCGACGTTCGCGTTCGAGGGAAGGAAGGAGACCAGCGCGCGGATGAATCCGGCAGAGGGACCTTTGTCGCCGTGGAACGCGAGAATTTTATCCGAAAGTTCGCCTTTTTTGATCAGATCGGGCGAGGAGACGTAGAAACTTGCGCCGTCCTCTTTGACCGCGAAATCAAACAGCGAAGCGATCGCCGCCGAAAGGCCGATGCACTTGCCGGCGATCAACGCGATCTGCGGAATTCTGCCCGACGCCGCGCTGACGGTGGCGAGGATGCGCCCGTAGGCGGCAAGTCCTGCCGTTCCGGCGAAAATATCGGTGCCGTTCGCGTTGAAGACGCCGATGACCGGCGCGCCGTTTTTCAGCGCAAGCGCGTAGAGGTTTGCGATCTTGGCGGCGTGCCGCTCGTCGATCATACCGCCCATACGGGAAGCGTCCTCCACGAAGGCAAAAACAAGTTTTCCGTCGATCGCGCCGTATCCGGTTATCACGCCTTCGAGTTCGTTCGAGTTTTCTGTTGCGAAGAAATCGGAGAATCCGCGCTTCGCGTACGCCCCGGTCTCGACGAAGGTATCCTGATCGAAAAGAAGCGCGATGCGTTCTCTTGCGTCGGAGTTTTCGCCTTCCAGAAGGGCGTTGTGCAGCTCATCCGCGGAGGGAAGGCCGCATAATTCTGTTGGATTGAATGGATTCAAAACTGAAATCCGATCTGCTTTTCAGCAAATCTCTCCTTCCGTATTTTTTTGTGCTTTTTTCGGACTTTCGCACACGTCAAGTCGCAAAAAGTCCAACTTTCACCAAATATAATATATCACCAAATTACCTAAAAGTCAATGGAAAAAACGAAGAAAATACTCTTTTTTCAAGAAAGTGTCCAAAAAAGAAAATCCGGCGCCGGGAAGGGCCGGATTTGTGAATATTTAACTTTTAAATCCTTCCAGAAGCGACATCCGTTTGGTGGAATAGCGGTAAGCGCCCTCGAAATCGCCGAGCGTTTTGCAGCATTGTTCGAGATCGGTATACACCGAGAACATAATGTACGCGTGATAGCCCGCCGAGGCAAAATCGTTTTCGATCCCCGACAGAAGGCGGTACGCGTCGTAGTCCCGCTTCGCGCGCAGCAGCCGCCTCGCCTCGGCGTGTTTTTCCAGCAGTTCGTCGGAAAACGGCTCGGAATAATCCTGCGTGACGTAGCGGAAAAACTCAAACTGCGAGCGATCGTGCAGAAGGGCGACGTATTTTTCCTGATCGAATTCGAGAAGCGGCGCCTGAATGTTATCCGCGATCGCAAGATAGAGCGGCGCGAGAAGACGGACGCGGTCGGTCGGATAATGCGTCCGGTCTGCGGCGGAAAGCGCGCCGGTGAGTTCCCGTTTCGCTGTCTGCAGCGCGCCGCGCACCGTCGCCTCCATACCGAGTTCCAGCTTGCAGAGCGCAAGGAGAAACGCGGTCTCGTCGTCCTCTCCGGGAAGGGCTTCCAGAAGGCGTTCGGCTCTCGCGTGATCGCCTTTCGCAAAGCTTGCCCGGATCGGGGGCATCTTTTCGGATTTTACGAAAGGGAAGGCGTCGTCCTGCTCCGAAAGAAAATATCCCGCCGGAACGCCGAGCTTCTGCGCGATATGGCAGAGCGTTTCGAGCGACGGGGAGGCGATCCCCGCCTCGATGCGGCTGATCATATTCCGCGTTACGCAGCCGGAAGCGAGGCGCGCCTGCGTTATTCCTTTTTGAATTCGTAAGGATTTGATTTTTTCACCAATCGTCATAAAATCACCGTTAAAAACATTTATTTTGTGGCAGAATTATTGATTCTTTTTGATATGCAGATTGCTGAGGGGGTTTTTGTTCATCGCCTCCTGCATATTTTCGTCCACGAGATGCGTGTAGATCTCGGTGGTCGCCGTATCATTAAAAAAAAAAATATCCTTTAGAACGCGGATATCCACCTCGCCGGATTGGTACATCAGCGTCGCCGCCGTGTGCCGGAGCTTATGGACCGAAAGTCCGCGGCCGCCGAGCCCCGCCAGATGCAGATATTTCTGCACCACCCACTGCACGGTTTTCGGCGAGATCCTCGTCTCTCTGCCGGAGAGGAAAAAAGCGTTGTCGGAGGTATGAACGTATTCGGGATCGAGTCTTACGCGCAGATAATCTTCCAGCGCGCGCCTTGACATATCGTTGAGATAAACGACGCGCTCCTTGTTTCCTTTTCCTTTGACCTTCATGCGCGAAAGATCGCGGTCGAAGCTCGTCAGATCCAGCCCGACCAGCTCGGCGAGACGGATGCCGGTATTCAGAAAAAGCGCGATCATGGCGAAATCTCTCGTTTGCGTCTGCGATTCGGTATCCGAGCGGACGGCTTCCAGCAAATGCACGGCTTCCGCCTCGGTCAGATACTTTGGCAGGCTCTTTCCTTTTTTCGGCGAATCCACCCCGTCGGTCGGATCGTGATCGATCAGGTGCTTCTTGGTATATAAATAATGATAAAAAGCGCGCAGGGAACTCATCTTTCGCAGGCGGGCGTTGTTCTTGTTGCCGAAGTCGGTCCCGATGAACATCATATAGCGGATGATGTCGTCGCTTTGCACGGCGGCGCAGTCGGCAAGCGTCAGATCCTTGATGGAGATCTGCTCGAAGTCCACGCGCGTGAGATCGTCGGTCTGCCCGCGGACTTTCAGATAGCGGAAGAAGGTGCGCAGATCGAGCAGATATTCGCAGGCGGTTTTTTCGCTGTTGCCCTTGATGACGACCGTGTAGCTCGCGAAGTCCCGAAGGATCTCCGGAAAGGTCTTGATCTCGCTTCCTTTTAATGTCAAAACTGCCATTTTTACTCCTCCTGATCATCTTTCACCTTCTATTATACAAAATTTTTTGCGAAAAAAATGGACAAACTGTAAATTTTTTTGAAATTCTGTTGTTTTTTTCAAAAAATGTGGTAAAATGGAAGAAAAAATCTCTCGGTAGGGTACTATGAAACTCATCAAAGACAATCTGCACGTGATCGTCAAGCTTTTCGTCAACCAGATCGGCGTCGCCATCTTTGCTTTTATGCTCTATACCGCGATTGGAGCGATGCGCCTCGAGGCGTCCGCGACGAGAACGGTCGATCTTTTGATCTCGATCTTCAGCCTGCTTTTCTATCTCTTTCTTTTGTATACCGTGGTCTGGGAGATCGGAGCGACGGACCGCATCGCGGTCGATACCGGAAGAGAGAAAAAGCAGCCTCTGAAAGGAATGATCCTTTCCGCCGTCTCCAATCTCCCGAATTTTCTGCTCGGCGGCGTCTGCATTCTTCTGATCGCCCTGCATCTTTCGACCGGAGCGGAAGGCCTCAAAGCCTTCGCCGGCGTCCTGAATCTCATCTATCGGATGCTGGATTCGATCTATCTCGGTATCGTCAGCTTCGTTTTTCCGACGGTTACCGAGGATGTGGCGGTCTATCTCTATCAATCGATTTTGTTCGTCGCGCTCCTTCTGATCCCGATCCTCGTCTGTCAGGCGGCGTATGCGATGGGATTTGCCGAGATCCGCGTTTTCAAATTCAAAAGAAAAAAATGACATAATCGCCGGCGAGCCTCCGTATATTCCCATATCAGGGAACGGAGGCTTTCTTTTATGCGATTTTTCGGATCCGACCGTCTTTCATTTTTCCTTGCCGCGCTTTCGGTTTTTCTTCTCGCCGCCTTGATCGGATTATCGGCGACGCCTTTCGTCCGCGCGCTGCGCGCCGATGCGCCGCAAGCGTTTCCTGCTTCCGCGGAAGCGGAGAAATACACGGTCATCCTTGATGCCGGCCACGGAGGCGAGGACAGCGGAACGATCGGCGCAAACGGCTGTCTCGAAAAGGATATCAACCTCTCGCTCGCCGTTCTGGTCGGAGAGGAGTTTATCGCGCAGGGGTGGAACGTGATCTACACGCGGACGGAGGACCGCCTTCTGTATACCGACGCGGAAAATATCAAGGGCATCCGCAAGATCTCGGATCTGAAAAACCGCTGCAAGATCGCCTCGGAACACCCGGACGCCTACTTTTTGAGCATTCATATGAACGCCTTCGGCTCACCGAGCGCAAAAGGCCTGCAGGTGTATTATTCGCCGAACGGCGCCGAGGACCGGAAGATCGCCGAGGCGATCCAGAATACCGTCCGCGAAAGGCTTCAGCCGGAAAATCACCGGCAGGTCAAAGAAGGAAAGGGAATCTACGTTCTCGAACATATCGAAAATCCCGCGGTGCTGGTCGAATGCGGTTTTCTCTCGAATCCCGAAGAATGTGAAAAACTCTGCGAAAAAGAATATCAAAAAGAGTTGAGTTTTTCGATCGTTTGTGGTATGATAGAGTATATCAAGCGAAAAAACTGATCGAAAGAGGGAAAAAATGAAAAAGCCGAAGATCATGTACGTCTGCCGCGAATGCGGATCGACCAGTCTGCGTTGGATCGGGAAATGCCCGGAGTGCGGCTCCTGGGATTCTTACGACGAAGAAGTGGTGGAGGAATCTCCCGCCGCCGCGCCGAAGCGATCCTCCGGGGAACACGCCGAAAAATTCTCCGAGCTTTCGATGCCGGAGTATATCCGCGTGAAAACCGGGATGGAAGAGCTCGACCGCGTGCTCGGAGGCGGACTTGTCGATCGCTCGGTCGTCCTTCTTTCGGGCGAACCCGGAATCGGAAAATCCACGCTTCTTCTGCAGATCTGCGGCGTTCTTTCGCAGATCAAGCGCGTTCTTTACGTTTCCGGCGAGGAGTCCAAGGGACAGCTCAAGATGCGCGCCGACCGCCTCGGTATTCCCGATTCCGAGCTTTATCTTCTGACCGAGACCGACGTCGATTCGATCCTTTCGGAATGCTCGTCCGTCAAGCCGGATATCCTGATCATCGACTCGGTGCAGACGCTCACCTCGGACAAATTCACCTCCGCTGCCGGCAGCGTCACGCAGGTGCGCGAGGGCGCGGCAAGGCTGATCGATTACGCGAAAAATCAGGGCTGCGCCGTATTTATGGTCGGACACGTCAACAAAGAAGGCGGCATCTCCGGACCGAAGATCCTCGAACATATGGTGGACGCCGTTCTGTATTTCGAGGGCGAACGGACAAACTCCTATCGCATCATCCGCGCGATCAAAAATCGCTTCGGTTCGACCAATGAGATCGGGGTTTTTGAAATGGGGGATCGCGGTCTTGTCGAGATCCCGAACCCGAGCGAGGTCGTAATGGCGGAGCGGCCGCGCAACACCTCCGGCTCCTGCGCAGGATGCGTGATCCAAGGCTCCCGTCCGATCATCTCGGAAATTCAGGCGCTCGTCGCAAGGACCGTCTATCCGACGGGGAAACGCACGGCGGACGGCTTCGATCAGAACCGTATGGGACTTCTGATCGCCGTTCTCGAAAAACGCCTCGGGCTGAAATTTTACGAAAATGACGTTTATCTCAACGTCGCCGGCGGCATCCGGCTGGACGAGCCGAGCGCAGACCTGTCGGTCGCCATGGCGCTGATCAGCGGCATCCGCGACCTTGTCATTGCGGACGAGCTGATCGCGTTCGGCGAGATCGGTCTTGCCGGGGAAGTGCGCGGCGTTTCGCATATCGACTACCGTGTGAAAGAAGCGATCCGCTTGGGGTTTACCAAGATCCTTCTTCCGAAGAAAAATCTCGAAAAGCTGCCGATGGCGCCGGATGGTGTGGAGCTTGTCGGGATCGAAAATATTTATCAGGTTCTCATTTATATGAAAAAGAAAGAAACGGAATAAAATCCGAGGCAGAATATGGGCACATGATTTCTTTGATCGATTCTGCTCATAAAAAACACGCTCTTTCATCAGCAAAATGCACAAAACCGATAAATCTTTTTCTCTGTTTTGCCGAACCTTTTTTTGCCGTTCTATCTTGCATTTCTTCCGATTTTTTAGTATAATACTATATGTTGAATTAATTTTAACGCATTTTCTGCAAATACGAACAAAGGAGAACTCATTCCATGGCGAAATTTGACACAAAACAGATCCGCAATATCGTTCTGCTCGGTCACAGCGGAGGCGGTAAGACCTCCTTGGTGGAATCGATGCTCTACGTTGCGAAGCTCACAGATCGTCTCGGCAACGTTACCGACGGTAACACCGTTTCCGATTATGATCCCGAAGAAATCAAAAGAGGATATTCTATTTCCGCATCCCTCGCTCCGATCGAATGGAACGGCGCGAAGATCAACCTTCTCGACACGCCCGGTTTCTTTGATTTTGAAGGCGAAGTGCATCAATGCGTGCGCGCAGCGGACGCCGCGATCATCGTGATCGACGGAAAATCCGGCATTCAGGTCGGTACCGAGCTCGGTTGGAATCTCGCGGAGGACGCAAAGCTTCCGAGAGCCTTCTTCATCAACCGCTTTGACGATCCCGAAGCAAAATTCGATAAAGTATTCGACGCGATCCGTGAAAAATTCGGCGTTTCGATCTGCCCGGTCCAGATCCCGGTCGTGGAAGGCGGACAGGTTGCCGGTTTTGCCAACCTCGTCGAAAACTGCGTTTACGCATTTGATAAAGCCACCGGCGCTTACTCCAAATCCGAGATCCCGGCGTCTGCCGCCGATATGGTCGCTCAGTATACCGCATTCCTGGATGAAGCCGTCGCGCAGACGAGCGAGGAACTCATGGAGAAATTCTTCATGGAAGAGCCGCTGACGCGCGAGGAACGCCTCGAAGCGCTTCACAACGGGATCATCTCCGGCGAGATCGTTCCGGTCTTCTGCGGCGCCGCCGCGAAGAACTGGGGCATCAAAACCCTTCTCGATACCGCCGCAGAATCCTTCCCGCGTCCCACCGCGAAGAAGGTCGAGCATATCGTTGACGCCGAAGGCAAAGTCTCCGAGATCGCGATCGATCCCGCGGGCGAGACCTCGCTCTTCGTGTTCAAGACGATCGCCGACCCGTTTGTCGGTAAGATGTCCTTCTTCAAGGTCATGAACGGCGAAGTGAAAAAGGATATGGTGCTTCACAATACCACGACCGGTCAGCAGGAAAAACTCGGCAAGCTCTTCATCCTCCGCGGAAAGAAGCAGATCGACACCGATGAATTTGCCTGCGGCGATATCGGCGTCATCGCAAAGCTTGTCAATACCAATACGAACGACACTCTGACCGCGTCCTCCGCGGCGATCCGCTATCTGCCGATCAGCTATCCGACGCCGTATTACAGAATGGCGGTCTCTCCGAAGAGCAAGGGCGATGAGGACAAGATCTCCAACGGTATGTCCCGTCTTCTTGAAGAGGATCTCACCATCCGCTATGCCAACGATCCGGATACCAAGCAGCTCATCCTCTCCGGTCTCGGCGATATTCACCTCGATATCATCGTCTCGAAGCTGAAGTCCCGCTTCGGCGCCTCGGTCGATCTTTCCAAGCCGAAGATCGCTTACCGCGAGACGATCAAGAAATCGGTCAAAGTTCAGGGTAAACACAAGAAACAGTCCGGCGGTTCCGGTCAGTACGGCGACGTCTGGATCGAGTTCTCTCCCGGCGAAGAGGAAGGCCTTACCTTTACCGAGTCGGTCTTCGGCGGCGCGATCCCGCGCAACTTCTTCCCGGCAGTCGAGCAGGGACTGAAGGATTGCATGGCCAAGGGCGTTCTCGCCGGCTATCCGGTCGTTCACCTTGCCGCAAACCTTTACGACGGCTCGTACCACGACGTTGACTCGAACGAAATTTCCTTCAAACTCGCAGCCGGTATCGCTTACCGCGAAGGTCTGCCGAAGGCATGCCCGATCCTGCTGGAGCCGGTCGGTATGCTGAAGGTTTACGTTCCCGGCGATTACGTCGGCGACGTTATGGGCGATCT